>JAJXSV010000188.1 GCA_021784375.1 Actinomycetes bacterium
GATCGCAAAGGGGACGTTCAACATGCGGGCGAGCGTCTGGGCGAGCAGGGTCTTGCCGGAGCCGGTGGGACCGAGCAGCAGGATGTTGCTCTTGGACAGCTCCACTCCGCCGTGCTCCGGGCCCGCCTGCACACGCTTGTAGTGATTGTGCACGGCCACGCTGAGCGACTTCTTGGCCGCGTCCTGCCCGATGACGTACTGGTCCAGGAACTCGAAGATCTCGCGTGGCTTGGGCAGCGAGTCCAGCTCTGCACTGGTGGCCGCCTGCTTCTCATCGTCGATGATCTCGAGGCAGAGCTCGATGCACTCGTCGCAGATGTACACGCCGGGACCGGCGATGAGCTTCTTGACCTGCTTCTGGCTCTTGCCGCAGAACGAGCACTTGAGCAGATCGCTGGTCTCTCCAATGCGCGCCATGGGCTCCAGACTACGTGGGCCGTCCGACCTTGACTCGGAGGGCGGTCGCGCGTTCGGCGCCGTTTCGCCCACGGCGTAATGCAGGCGCCGAGCCGCTGCTAGGAGCAGCGACGACAAGCGGCGGCCGTCGTTCCCGACGACCGCCGCTTGGACGTGGCCCCTAGCAGCGCTACGAGTTCTTCCGGCTCAGGATCACCTGGTCGACGATGCCGTATTCCTTCGCCATGTCGGCGGTGAGGATCTTGTCGCGCTCGATGTCCTTGCTGATCTGCTCAGCGGTGCGACCCGTGTGCTTGGAGAAGATCTCCTCCATCTCCAAGCGCATGCGCAGGATCTCATTGGCCTGGATCTCGATGTCCGAACCCTGGCCGCCACCCTCCGTGTACGGCTGGTGGATGAGGATGCGCGCGTGCGGGAGGGCGTAGCGCTTGCCGGGCGAGCCGGCCGCGAGCAACACCGCAGCCGCCGATGCGGCCTGGCCGAGGCACACCGTCTGGATGTCCGGCTTCACGAACTGCATGGTGTCGTAGATCGCGGTCATGGCGGTGTACGAGCCACCCGGGGAGTTGATGTAGATCTGGATGTCGCGCTCGGGGTCCAGCGACTCCAGCGTGAGCAACTGGGCCATGACGTCATCGGCGGATGCATCGTCGATCTGCACGCCGAGGAAGATGATGCGCTCCTCGAAGAGCTTGGTGTACGGATTGTGCACGCGCTCACCGGAGGATGTGCGCTCGCGGAACTCAGGGAGGATGTAGCGGGCCGAGGGTCCGGCGCCACGCACTGCGGCGTCAACGTACATGCGGTTGAAATCGGTCATGGCAGCCTCACTTCGCCGATGTGATGACGCGGTCGATGAGGCCATAGGCGACGGCTTCGTCGGCCGCGAACCAACGGTCGCGGTCGGAGTCGGCTTCGATGGTCTCCAGGGTCTGGCCCGAGTGCTTCGCGATGAGCTCTGCCAGGCGCTTCTTGAGCATGATCATCTGCTCGGCCTGGATCTTGATGTCGGATGCGGTGCCACCGATGCCGCCCAGCGGCTGGTGCATCATGATGCGCGTGTTCGGTGTCGCGGAGCGCTTGCCCTTGGCGCCGGCACAGAGCAGGAACTGGCCCATCGAGGCAGCCAGGCCCATGGCGATGGTGGCGACATCATTGGGGATCAACTGCATGGCGTCGTAGATGGCCATACCCGCACTCACGGAGCCACCCGGTGAGTTGATGTACATCGTGATGTCCTTCTCCGGATCCTCGGCGGAGAGCACCTGCAACTGCTTGACGATGCGGTTGGAGTTGTCGTCACGGACCTCGCCCTCCAGCCAGATGATGCGCTCTCGCAGGAGGCGCTCGTCGACGGCGTCCGCGAAGGACGACATGCCCTGCGGTGCGCGCATGCTCGGGTCGAACATCTCGTGTCCTCTCATCTGCCACCGCGGTGCGATGGCGTTACAGCAACCCTAACGATGGGCGATGACACGTTCATTCCGCGGACGGCCGCCCGCCAACGGCAACGGTTATGCCGTGGGCGAAATCCGTAGCATGCCGCCATGATCCTGCGCTTCACCGGGGTGCTGTACGAATGGCGGGGCCCCTCGCCCTTCCATTTCGTCGACCTGCCCGAGAGCGAGAGTTCCATGGTCTCCGACGTGCGCCGGATCCTGACCTACGGCTGGGGCGTGATCCCCGTGGCGGCGGTGGTCGGCAGCACCGAGTGGTCGACGTCGCTGTTCCCTCGCGAGGGCCGGTATGCATTGCCCGTCAGGGCCTCGGTGCGCAGCGCGGAGTCGCTGCGCACCGGTGCAGAGCTGCACGTGGAGCTGCGTCTTCACGTGTGACAACCGCGACGGCCCCGCCGAAGCGGGGCCGTCGCGGTTGCGCTGTTGCGTTGCCTAGGCCAGTGAGGCGACGTCCTCGTCGAGTGCCTCGAGGTCCACGACCTGGCCCTTGGTGTCCACGACCTGTGCGGCCTTGAGTGCGACCTCGAGGGCCTTGGCCCGGCGGATGTCCTGGATGGCCATCTGCACGCCACCGTTCTGCACCAGCGTGTCCGCCAACTGCTGGGGCTGCATGCCGTAGCGGGGCGCCTGCTGGACCAGCCAAGCGGAGAGCTCCTGGTCGTTCACCTGGAGTTGCTCGGCCTCGGCGATCTTGTCGAACACGAACTGCGCCTTGAGGTTGCGTGCCTGGCTGGCCTTGAACTCCGCCTGGTGCTCGGCGTCGCCGTGACCATCGTTGAAGTGCTCGGCGTACTCGGCGGCCAGCACACCCTCGGGCAAGGGGATGTCGATCGCGTCGAGCAAGGCGTTCTGCACACGCTCGCGGGCCTGGTAGCCCTGCTCGAGTCGCTTGAGGCGCTCGAGGCGACGACGGACATCGGCCTCGAGCTGCTCGACGGTGTCGAACTCGCTGGCCATCATGGCGAACTCGTTGTCCAGTTCCGGAAGGTCGCGCTCGCGCACTGCCTGCACCGTCACCGTGACGAGGATGCCCTTGCCCTCATGCTCGCCGGCCTCGGGCGTGAACACGAATGAGCGTTCCTCGCCGGCCGAGGCACCGAGCACTGCGGCGTCGAAGCCCGGGAGCATGCCGTCGGTACCGAGTTCGTAGGAGAGCGCCTGTGCGGCAAGGTCCTCGACGGGCTCGCCGTCGACCTCTCCCTTGATGTCGACGAGCAGCAGGTCACCGTTGCGGGCGCTGCGCTCCACATTGGAGAGCGTGGCGAAGCGCTTGCGCAGCGCGTCGATCTGCTCCTCGACGTCGCGACCCGCGACGAGGACGGCGTCAACCTCGACCTTGAGGTCCTGGTAGGCCGGCACCTCGAAGGCAGGGCGGATCTCGACCTCAGCGGTGAACGCGATGTGATCGCGGTCCTCGATCTCCGTGATCTCGATGGTGGGCTGCCCCACGGGGAACAGGTCGGACTCGACACAGGCCTGTTCGTACAACTCCGGGACCGAGTGGTTCACGGCCTCTTCGAGCACGGCACCACGTCCGACCCGCTGGTCGATGAGGGAGGTGGGCACCTTGCCCTTGCGGAAGCCGGGGATGTTCACCTGCTTGCCGATTGCCGCATACGCGTGCTCGAAGCCGTGAGCGAGGTCGGCGAACGGGACGTTCACCAGCATCTTCACCTTCGTCGGGGACAGGTTCTCGACGGTCGTCTGCATTTCTTGGCTCTCCTGAAAACATCGGGGTACTGCGTCGGGGCGGGGAGATTCGAACTCCCGATCTCGTGCTCCCAAAGCACGCGCGCTAGCCACTACGCTACGCCCCGGTTTGACCGGCGAAGCCTATAGGTTGGACGGCGACCCCCGGGACTTCGTGGTTCGCGCCTGCCATATGGCACTGGATAGGGTGTGCGCATGCGCGGCCCAGCCGCCACGCGGGTGTAGCTCAATGGTAGAGCCCTAGCCTTCCAAGCTAGCCACGCGGGTTCGATTCCCGTCACCCGCTCCAGGCGCCGTTGCCAATCGCGATCCTCCGCTGCACGCCCTGCAAGGGGTGGGCGACGCATGGCGACCCCCAAGCGACCGGAGGCTGCTGCTCCCCTCGATTCCTTGACCGAATCTTCATCGGAATCGAGCGGCCACGGCGAACCGCACATCGGATACTCCGCTTGCAGGTCGGCGCCGCTCGAACGCGCCGACCGCGAATTCAGACGCACCGACACACGAAGGACGGACATGGCCGCGAAAGGCAGCGCCCGGGAGATCGCAGCGCAGATGCGCTCGGAACAACAGCGGCTCGAGCGCCGGCGACGGAACCTCCAGTTCGGCGGTGGTCTGGTGGCGGCCGTCGTCGTCATCGGTGGACTCACCTGGCTGGGACTGCGCGGCCAGTCCAGTGCAGCCGCGGCCCCGATCAAGGGCCTGCGCACCTACAGCGGTCTGGCTCAGGACCACGTCGACGGCACCGTCAAGTACGCGCAGACGCCGCCGATCGGTGGCAAGCACTCAGCCATCTGGCAGAACTGCGGCTGGTACGGCAGCGCGATCCGCAACGAGAACGGCGTCCACTCGCTCGAGCATGGCGCAGCCTGGATCACGTACAGCCCCACGCTGTCGGCCAGCGACAAGGCCACCCTGAGATCAGAGCTCGCGGGGAAGGCATATGTGCTGGCGAGCCCCTACGCCGGACTGCCGGCACCGGTGGTGGCCAGCGCCTGGGGCGCTCAGGTCCTGCTCACTGGCGTGCGGGATCCGCGCCTCGAGCAGTTCATCACCCGCTATGCGAACTCCCCCAAGGCGCCCGAACCCGGTGGGGAGTGCACGGGCGGACTGGGCACACCCTCAAGCTGAGGCCACGGCCAGGTCCCGTGCGACCAGGCCGGTGAACCTTCATCGTTTCTTCTTCGGGGCGCCACGGAATCCTTAGCTGCCTGACGGATGCTGGGCACACAGCGCAGGAGTTCCTGATGCTGGCAGGACCGGCGAGGTCATGATCGAGCCGAATCCGAGGAGCCCCGATTGCGCCAGAGCCCACCCGCCTCCGCCACCACACTCGCGCAGGTGACCGTCGTGGAGGCGGAGGGCTGCCACTTCTGTGCAGACGCGAGTGACGCACTCGCGGCCTTCGCCACG
Organism: Actinomycetes bacterium; assembly: GCA_021784375.1. Next base: position 4,998 of record JAJXSV010000188.1, read on the forward strand.
CGGTACCCACTGAGCATCACCACCATCGACGCACGCGACCCAGCCGGCATCGAGCTCATGCAGCAGCACCGTGCCGCCATGAGCCCCCTCGTGCTCGTCGATGGCTCGTTCTTCAGCCAGGGCCGACTGCCGAGGGGCAGGTTCCAGCGCCTGCTCGAAGTCCGGTCCGCCGCGGTGTCGCGATGACCGACCTGCT
>JAJXSV010000189.1 GCA_021784375.1 Actinomycetes bacterium
TGGTCGGCGGCCGCGACGATGGCCTGGTCCAGGGCGAAGCCCGAACGCAAGCTGCTGGCCACCAGCATGAGGGCATCGGGCAGGCCCGCTTCGAAGCGCTTGGAGCGCGCGCCTCGACGCTGCTTGGGGAAGGCGTTGGGCAGGAAGGCGGCGACGCCGATGCCCATGAGCAGGGCCGCAGGCAGCGAGCCCGACAGCAGGGTGAATACCGCCGTCAGGCCCAGTCCCAGCGCGATGGTGATGAGCGCCCACTGCTCGGGGCTGCGGTTCACCGCCGCGCCGTCCAGCAGCGTGCTCATGCGCTCGGCGCGGCCCTTGCGAGCGAGAAGCGGGCGTACCAGGTCTTCGAGTTGGCTCAACGCCGTCCTGGGCTCGGCCACGATGTCAGAGCGGACCCGGCGCAGCGCGTAGGTCTCGATGAGCTTGCCGGCGCGCCGGCGGCGCCGGCGTGCGCCCATGTCCGCGCTTATCAGCCAGCCGAAGGCGAACAGACTGAGGCCGGTGAAGAGCGCGAGCAGTGACAGCATGGCGTTGCTGCCGATGTGCTCCGCAGCTGTCGGTGGCGGGCTGGGGGCCACCGCCGGCGGTACTGGCGCTGTGGCCCGACTGGACATGCCACCGACGCTCAGGTCGAGGCTCACGTCAGTGGCGGACTGCGAGAGGGCGGCAGGAAACACAGCGCTGAACACATAGCGGCCGGAAGTTGTTTGCAGCGAGCGGGAAAAGACGTCGGCGATGCCGGCAGCGTCAACCTTGGTGAAGGCCCGGCCGCGGCCGGCGGCTGCGAGATCATCGAGGACTGCCATCATGGCCGGCGTGGCCTGGAAGCCTACGAAGGAGGTGGCGCAGCGGCTCGCTTGCAGGTTGTCACGCAGTGCCTGCTGGCGGATGCGGCTGGAGGTGTCCTGGCCATCGCTCAGCACGAGCACGGTGCATTGGCCCGCGCCCGCGGCCGTGTCATTGGCGAGCGCCACCGCGTCGTACAGGGCGGTGTCGCCAGTGGCTCGAATCCCGGCGATTGCAGCAGTGACCTGGGCCCGATTGAGGGTTGGCGCCAGCAGCAGTCGCGCCTTGTCTGAGAAGGCGACCACGCCGATGGGATCCATGGTGGGAGCGCCGGCCAGGAACCGTGCGGCCGCGATATTGGCTGCGCGAAGTCGTGCACCGGCCATCGAGCCGCTGGCGTCCAACACCAACATGACGGTCTGCTGCACCGGCGTGGAGGTGACGGTCTCCTGTGTCACCTGCAGTTGGGCAGGGCGCTGGATGCCGTTGACGGTCAAGGTTGCAGCGAGATCCTTGGCCGCAGAGGCAGGTACGGCGTCCGCGTGCGCGTTGACCACGAGTGTCGAGCCTTGCCAGACCACTGAGTCCACCGTCACCACTGGATCCGCACTGAGCGGCGCAATGCCGAACAGCGCGGTGAGCGCCAGAGCTCCGAGCAGACGCCGCATGCGAACTCAGAACGCGGCGCTGGTGTAGAAGGCCGGCAAGGGGAGGTTCCGGGACATCAAATCGTCCAGGAAGGTGGGACGGATGCCCGTCGGGATAAGCGCACCGCCCGCGCCTTCGCTGCCCCGGTAGTCGAAGGTGAACAAATCCTGCGTGGTGACGACGTCGCCTTCCATGCCGACCACTTCCGTGATGTGCGTGATGCGACGACTTCCGTCTCGCAGGCGTGCCTGCTGTACGACCAGATGAATGGCGGAGCCGATCTGCTCGCGGATGCTGCGTGCCGGCAGGTCGACACCGGACATGAGACACATGGTCTCGATGCGGGCGAGTGCGTCACGAGGCGTGTTGGCGTGCACGGTGGTGAGCGATCCATCATGACCGGTGTTCATGGCCTGCAGCATGTCCAGTGCGGCCGCATCTCGAACCTCACCGACGATGATGCGGTCGGGGCGCATGCGCAGTGCATTGCGTACGAGGTCGCGGATGGAGATCTCGCCGCGGCCCTCGATGTTCATGGGCCTGCTCTCCAGCCGCACCACATGTTCCTGCTGCAATTGCAGTTCGGCGGCGTCCTCGATGGTGACGATGCGTTCGTCCTCGGGGATGAAACTGGAAAACACGTTGAGGGTGGTGGTCTTTCCTGAGCCGGTGCCGCCGCTGATGAGGATGTTGAGGCGGCCGTTGACGGCACTCTGCAGCAGAGTGCGCACGTCCTCAGTGAAGGTGCCGAAGGCCACCAGATCGTCAGCGGTGAAGGGGTCGATGGCGAACTTGCGGATGGTGAGCGAGGAGCCGTCGAGGGCGATGGGCGGGATCACTGCATTCACGCGGGATCCATCGGGCAGGCGGGCGTCGACCATGGGGCTGGATTCATCAACGCGGCGTCCCACGCGAGCGACGATCTTCTCGATGATGCGTCGCAGATGGTCCTCGGAGTCGAATTGCACATCGGTGCGCGAGAGCTTGCCGCGACGTTCCACGAAGACCTTGTGCGGACCGTTCACAATGATCTCGGTGACTTCGGTGTCGCGAAGCAGCGGCTCCAGGGGGCCATGACCGAGGATGTCGTCCGCGACCTCCTGGATGAGTCGGGTGCGATCGGCGGAGGTGAGGGGGAGCGACTCCTCGTCGAGCAGGACCAGCACCGTCTCGCGCACGGCCGATTCCAGCTCGTGCAACTCCATCTCGCTGGAGTACAGGCGCGGACCAAGCCGTTCCAGGAGCGCGGAGTTCAGGCGCACCTTGAGTTCGGAAAGGACATCGGCCTGCTTGCCCTCGTCAATGCCGGAGCCCACACGCTGGGCCAGGGTTTTGGTGGGAGTGGTGGGCGTGTATTCCTTCTCGCGGATTTGGCTCAATCGTTCGCTGAGGCTCGACATCACTTGCCCCTTCGGAAGAGCCCAGTCTTGCGTTGACGCACATCGCCGGCGCCGACACGCTCCGCGTCGAGACCGCGTTGCATGCTGGCGAGCTTCTGCAGTGCCAGCGCGACTGGATGTTTGGGATTGTCGGTGACGATGGGTACACCACGGTTGCCTGCACGTGACACATCGGAACTCTGTGGGATCACGAGATGCACGTTGGCACCGAGTGCCGTTTCGATGTCCCCGGATTCCAGTCCGTTCATCTCGTCGCCGCGATTGAGCACCAGCTGCCAGGCCGAGCGTGGGTAGCCCAGTTCATCGAAGGTGTCGAGGGTGATGCGCAGATTCTTCAACGCCGGTATGTCCGGCGTGGTGACGAGGATGTAGGTGTCGGAAAGATCCAGCGCCGCGAGCACGGTGTCGGTGAAGGCGGGCGGCGAGTCGATGATGACGTAGTCGTATTCATTGCGCAGCACTTGCAGCATCTCGGTGACGAGGGCACCGGGGATGCTCTCGACCTCTTCCGGGGTCATGGGCGCCAGCAGACAATCGAGGCCCGATGCATGATGGTGGATGAGCGACGCGACCCCGATGGCGTCCAGTTGTCCTTGCATGGGCAGGGCCTCGGCGATGGTGGGTGCGCCAGGCAGGGCCAAGGAGATGCCGACGTCACCGAACTGCAGGTCGAGGTCAACCAGGATGGTCTTGCGCTTCTCGACTGCGCTCAGTGCCACCGCGAGATTGATGGCAAGAGTGGTCTTGCCGCAGCCGCCCTTGGAGGAGAACACGGTGACGATCTGCCCCTGGCCGACGGATGGCGTGATGCCGAGCTGGAGCGCAGATACTTCGCGTGAACGCTTGCAGGCGGCAGCGATGGCGGGAAGATCGTCAACGGTGACGACCTCGCGCACGCCTGCCTGCAGCGCCTGTGCGATGAGTGCGACATCGATGCGTCGCCGCAGCAGAACCACACCGAGTGAAGGCCGGCGGATGCGGTAGTCGCTGGCGATGGCCAGCGCTCCGGCCAGGTCGTAGTCGGCGTCGATGACGACGAGCGCCTCGTCAGGATTGTCCTCGACGGCACGGTTCAGGAGGTGTGCGCTGGCAACGCGCACCACATCGTCGCCGATGGCGTATGCGGTCGCATCGGAGTCGCCGCGGCTGGTATCCAGGAAGAGGGCCATGTCATCACCTGAAGAGGTCGGCGTCGGTAACGGGCGGAGCAGGCGCGACCGTCGACTGCGCGTTCATGAGGCCGAGGTAGAGGGTGCCGGAGGTGGTGGACTGGATCAGCTTCTCCGCCGACAACTGGTCCACGGCAACCGTGAGGCGAGTACTCGGCACCTGCGAAGCTCCCGTTGATGGATCGATGGAGTCGCCCACCGCGAGCACCAGCACATCCTTGAGCAGCAGGCGTGTCTGCTTGCCAATGCCGTCAGCGGCAGGGGAGATGAGGAAGATCGCCACCTTGGTACCGGGATGCACGAAGTTGCCAACACGCGGCGTGTCCGCAACATCCACGGAAACCGCGATCGTTCCCGGGGGCAGCGGCAGACCACTGGAGGCCTGTTGTGGCGGTGCGAAACGCGAGAGCAGCACGAGATCGCCGGGGCGGATTTCGGCGATCGCGATATTGGAGGAGTTGGAGGCGTCGATCTTGGTGCTGGCGTCGGCGGGAGCCAGGCGCTGAGGAATCTGCTGCACCGTGAGCAGGTTGGCGGCGACGGCCGCACCGAGCGTGGTGCCAGCCGGGATGTCACCGGTCGCGACGTAGACGTCAACCGGGTTCAGGCCCTGGGCTGCGCGCTGGTCTGCGGATTGGGCGTACCACCACAGTGCGCCGGCACCGACCACGGCCAGCACCAGCGCCAGCATGGCAGCGACGAGACGTCTCCCCTTCATGGGTGCATCATCTCGTCCCGGTCCTCGCTAACCAACCAAACTCACCACATTCAATCCGTAATTTGTCCCGCTCGTGTTCGTCACACCGGTACTCGAAGTGAGTGATGCGGCGCTGGACGCGGGCAGACTCGACTTCAGGAACCAGCCGTAGATGCACACCGAATTGGCCGGACAGGCCACGGAAGTGTTGCGCGGATTCGCATTCTTGCCGAGGGCCGGCACCTGAAAGCCCGTCATGTAGAAGGCGGCGAAACCGGTGACGTGGTAGGTGGTTCCGGTGGCGGAATCGAAGATCGGGATATAGGAGATGCGGTTGAAGTAGGCCGGCGTGTATTTGTTGTTGGAGGTGGGGGTGGCGTTCACCAGCGCATTCATCTTGTCCTGACAACTGGCCTGGCTCAAAGATGCGCCGGGGTTGGAGGTGGTCTGGTTGTACATGAAGTCG
>JAJXSV010000190.1 GCA_021784375.1 Actinomycetes bacterium
GCAGGTGCGAAACGTCGATGCACTCGATGCGCAGCGGCGCCTCCTGCAATTCCAGCGCCTCCTGCAACTCGGCGAGGGCGCGACTGCGCGAAGTGAGATCGGTGGCACGGGAGAGTTTGGCCCGCACCAGGGACTGCTCGGCATTCCGTTGCACGGTGTCCATGAGCATGCGTTTGTCACCGCGCTGGGGGACGCGCACCTCAACCGCGGTACCGCGCCGATCGGTCAACCACTGTTCGAGCGCCCTGCATTCCGGAGGTTCTGCGGGCACCAGCACCAGTTTCGGTACGTACTCCCCCGATTCGCCGCCGTACACACGTTCGCAGATCTGCGCAATGAGTTCCTCAGTGGTGGATTCCAAGGGACGTTCCAGCACGAACCCGCGCTGCCCGCGAATGCGACCCTGCCGCACATGGAAGAGCTGCACGGCGGCCTGCAATTCATCCTCCGCCAGCCCGATGAGGTCGGCATCCACGTGCTCCTCCAGCACCACCGCATGCTTGCCCAGCACGCTGTCGAGCGCCGCCAGATCGTCACGGAGGCGGGCAGCGAGTTCGTACTGCTCGTTTCGGGCCGCCGTCTGCATGTCCTCGCGGAGCCGGCGCAGGGTGCCGGAGGTGTTGCCATCGAGGAAGGCGGCCAGGTCGAGGGCGATGGCGCGGTGCGCGTCGGCATCGATGCGCCCCACGCAGGGCGCGCTGCACTTCTCGATGTATCCCAGCAGGCAGGGGCGGTCGCTGAGCTGCGCGCGGCGGAAGACCGCGGCATTGCAGGTGCGAACCGGGAACACGCGCAGCAGCAGGTCGAGGCTCTCGCGAATGGCCCAGGCCTGCACATAGGGGCCGAAATAGCGGATGCCCTTACGGCGCTCACCGCGCAACACCTGGGCGCGCGGGAACTCCTCATTCATGGTGATGGCCAACCACGGATAGGACTTGTCGTCGCGGAAGCGCACGTTGTAGCGGGGATCGAACTCCTGGATCCACTGCCACTCCAGCTGCAGCGCCTCGACTTCAGTCTGCACCACCACCCAGTCCACGGAACTGGCGGTGTTGACCATCGCGAAGGTGCGCGGGTGGAGCTGTGCCGGGTCCTGGAAGTAGGAGGTGAGCCGCGACCGCAGGCTGCGCGCCTTGCCCACGTACACCACGGTCCCCCGCGCATCCCGGAAGCGGTACACACCCGGTTGGTCCGGGATGTCACCCGTGCGCGGACGGTAGGTGGTGGGGTCGGCCATGGCTATGCCAGCAGTGGCTTCAGGAATCGGCCGGTGTGGCTCACGGGCGATTGTGCAACGGCTTCCGGGGTGCCCGTTGCGATCACGGCGCCACCTCCTGCGCCGCCTTCCGGGCCCATGTCGATCACCCAGTCAGCGCTCTTGATGACGTCGAGGTTGTGTTCGATGACGATCACCGTGTTGCCCTTGTCTACGAGCGACTGCAGCACCAGCAGCAATTTGCGGATGTCCTCGAAATGCAGCCCGGTGGTGGGTTCGTCGAGCACGTAGACGGTACGACCGGTGGATCGCTTCTGCAGCTCGGCAGCCAGTTTCACGCGCTGGGCCTCGCCACCGGAGAGTGTGGTGGCCGGCTGCCCCAGACGCACGTAGCCCAACCCCACATCCACGAGTGTCTGCAGATGGCGGGCGATGCCGCTGATGGGAGCGAAGAACTCCAGGGCCTCGGCGATGGGCATGTCGAGCACCTGGGAGATGGTTTTGCCCTTGTAATGCACTTCCAGGGTCTCTCGGTTGTAGCGCGCACCGTGGCAGACCTCGCAGGGAACATACACATCGGGGAGGAAATTCATCTCGATGCGAATGGTGCCGTCACCGGAGCAGGATTCGCAGCGCCCGCCCTTCACGTTGAAGGAGAAGCGGCCTTGCTGATAGCCGCGGATCTTGGCTTCCGCAGTCTCGGCGAAGAGTTTGCGCACGTGGTCGAAGACCCCGGTGTAGGTGGCTGGATTGGAACGGGGGGTGCGGCCGATAGGGCTCTGATCGACATGCACCACCTTGTCGAGTTGTTCCATGCCCTTGATGCGCTTGTGGCGTGCCGGCACCGAGTGGGCCCCGTTCAGTTCGCGTGCCAATGCGGCGTACAGCACATCGTTGACCAGTGTTGACTTGCCTGAACCACTGACACCGGTGACTGCTGTGAAGACACCGAGCGGAAAGTCGACGTCGACGTGCTTGAGATTGTGCTCCGCCGCTCCCTCGACGCGCAGCGTGCGCTTGGGATTGACTGGGCGTCGCGCCAGCGGGAGCGTCAGCGAAAGCGCACCGGACATGTATTGACCGGTGAGACTCCGAGGGTTGGAAATGAGATCCTCATAGGTGCCCGACACCACGACCTCGCCGCCGTGTTCACCAGCACCGGGCCCGATGTCGACGATCCAGTCCGCTGTGCGGATGGTGTCCTCATCGTGCTCGACAACGATCAGCGTGTTGCCGAGATCGCGCAACCGGATGAGCGTCTCGATGAGACGATGATTGTCACGTTGGTGCAGGCCGATGCTGGGCTCGTCCAGCACGTACAGCACTCCGGTGAGGCCCGACCCGATCTGCGTCGCAAGCCGAATGCGTTGCGCCTCACCACCGGCCAACGTGCCTGCCGCACGATCAAGGCTGAGGTAGTCCAGACCCACTGCGATCAGGAAGGCCAACCGTTCGTTGACCTCCTTGAGCAGACGCTCGGCGATGACCTTTTCCCGCTTGGAGAGCTTGAGTCTGCCGAGGAAGCCGGCGCAATCAGCGATGGACATGGCCGAGACGTCGGCGATCGACTTGCCACCCAGCTTCACCGACAGGATCAGTGGCTTGAGCCGACGGCCCTCACAGGCGGAGCAGGGCACGATCCGCATGAAGCTTTCGTAACGCTCGCGCCCGGTGTCGGACTCCGATTCCTTGTGTTTGCGCTCCACGAAGGGCAGCACGCCCTCGAAGCCGGAACTGTAGGCGCGCATGCGACCGAAGCGATTGCGGTAGCGCACATGCACTTCATGCTCGTGGCCGTTCAGGATGGCGTTGCGGACCTTCACCGGCAACTTCTTCCAGGGGGTGGCCAGATCGAAGCCGAGTTCGTCCGCCAGCCCCTGCAACAGGCGCTGGAAGTACTCATAGACATGGCCGCCGGACCACGGAGCGATGGCTCCTTCGGCGATTGTGGCCTCGTCATCGGGAATGACCAGCTCGGGATCCACTTCCAGCTGGGTCCCCAGACCCGTGCATTCGGGGCAGGCACCGAACGGGGAATTGAAGGAGAAGGAACGCGGCTCCAGCGCTTCGAAGGAGAGGCTGTCCCGCGGACAGGCCAGGTGCTCGGAGAGGATGCGCTCGCGCTGGGGATCGTCCTCGGGCAGGTCGACGAACTCCAGCACCAGGTTGCCACCGCCCAGGCCCAGTGCGGTCTCGATGGAGTCGTTGATGCGTTTGCGGGACGAGGACTTCACCGTGAGTCGGTCAACCACCACCTCGATGGTGTGCTTCTCCTGCTTCTTCAGGACGGGCACTTCGGCAATGGCGTACACGATGCCGTCCACGCGTACGCGCGCGTATCCCTGCACGCCCAACGCCCGGATCAGATCGACGTACTCGCCCTTGCGCTCGCGAATCACGGGCGCCAGCACCTGGAAGCGGGTGCCTTCCTCGATTTCGAGGATCTGGTCGACAATCTGCTCGGCACTCTGCTTGCTGATGGGGTCGCCACAGATCGGGCAATGCGGTTGGCCGATACGCGAATAGAGCAGTCGCAGGTAGTCATGCACTTCCGTGATGGTGCCAACCGTGGAGCGCGGATTGCGGGAGGTCGCTTTCTGGTCGATCGAGACCGCCGGCGAGAGGCCCTCGATGAAATCGACGTCGGGCTTGTCCATCTGCCCCAGGAACTGCCGCGCGTACACGCTCAAGGACTCCACGTAGCGCCGCTGGCCCTCGGCGAAGATGGTGTCGAAGGCCAGGCTCGACTTGCCGGAGCCGGAAAGGCCGGTGAACACGACGAGGGAGTTGCGCGGAATGCTCAGGGAGACATTCTTGAGGTTGTGCTCGCGTGCACCTCGAACGACGACGTGTGAATGTTCCAAGACCTACGGCTCCGTTCCGCTGATGACCACATCGCCGCCACCGACACGACGGCGTCGAGCGTCAACGCCGAGCGAGAGTACAGCGGTGACGAGCAGTACCGAGCCGATGACGAGCAGCGAGGCACCGGTGGAGATCACGGGCGCGGAGTGCCACCACAATTCGTGTACCGCGTGCAGCATGAGCTTGACGCCGATGAAGGCGAGCACCACCGCCAGGCCGCGCGCCAGGAAGATCAGCCGGTCGAGCAGTCCCTGGACCAGGAAGAAGAGTTGCCGCAGTCCCATGAGCGCGAAGGCATTGGAGGCCAGGACCAGGAAGCCCTCGTGTGTGAGACCGAGGATGGCCGGGATGGAGTCCAGCGCGAAGAGCAGATCGGTGGTGCCGATAGCCACCATCACCAATGCCAGTGGCGTGAGGTGTCGCACGTTCTCCAGATGAATGGTCAGGCGATGCCCGGCGTAGTCCTCGGTCACGGGAACCACCCGTCGCACCCAGCGGATGAGCCGGCTTTCGGCCTGTTCTGCCGGTTCCTCCTCTCTGGCCACCTGCCAGGCCGTCCAGATGAGGAAGGCACCGAATACGAGGAAACTGCCGACGAAGCGGTTGATCAGTGTGGTACCCGCGGCGATCATGATGGCGCGAAGGAACAGCGCTATGGCAATGCCGAGGAGCAAGGCCCGGTGCCAGGTCTGCTTGGGCACGTTGAACGAGGTGAGGATGACCAGGAAGACGAAGAGGTTGTCGATGCTGAGGCTGTACTCGGTGACGTACCCGGCTACGAACTGTGCGGCGAATTCACTCCCCCACTGCAGGTAGATCCAGACGCCGAAAAGGGCGGCGATGGAGATGTAGAAGAGGATCCACTTCGCTGCCCGAGCCACCGTGAACTCGCTCTTCTGTCGATCGGCGAGCAGGAAGTCGAAAACGAACATGCCGGTGATGATGGCAACCAGCAGGCCCCACTGAGCGTCCGTCACATTCATTTGGTAGCCGCCT
>JAJXSV010000191.1 GCA_021784375.1 Actinomycetes bacterium
CGCCGCCGCGCATGCCACCTGCTTCTCCATGGTCCTCTCCAACGGCCTGGCCAAGGCAGGCACCCCGCCGACCCAGTTGAACACCTCGGCCGAGGTCGATTTCCAGCCCGGCACCGGCATCACCGGCATCCGCCTCACGGTGCGCGGTGACGTCCCCGGACTCGACGCCGCGGGCTTCCTCGCGGCTGCGGAGGCGGCCAAGGTGGGCTGCCCCGTCAGTCAGGCCCTCAAGGCCGTCCCCATCACCCTCACCGTCCTGTAGGCGATGATGGACGAGCGGCGGGGGATGCGTCAGGACGACGGCGTCTCGCGCCGCTCGCTCGTCGGCGGGGTGATCGCGCTGATCATCGGCGGCGGCCTCTACAACGGCCTCCATCGCACCCTGCGCGTGGCCGGCGCCCAGGCCATGCAGGCAGTGCGCACGGCGCTCCCGCGGGCCAGCAGGACCCTGCCCGCGATTCCCCCCGACCCCGCAACGGTGCACCCGGGCCTCAGTCCGCTCATCACGCCGGCCAAGGACTTCTACCGCGTCGCCACCACCTTCGACGTGCCCGGGTTCGACCCCGCGACCTGGCGCTTGACGGTGGACGGCCTGGTGCGGAAGCCGCTCACGCTCACCTGGGACCAGTTGATCGCACGCCCAGTCATCGAGGTCGACGCCATGCTGGCATGCGTCTCGAACGCCGTTGGCGGCTCACTCGTGGGCAATGCCCGCTGGTTGGGGGTGCGCCTCGACGACCTCGTCCGAGAGGCGGAACCGGAGCAGAAGGCCGACCAGGTCATGGGCTGGTCCTCGGACGGGTTCTCGGCCGGGTTCCCGCTGGCCGCCCTAGACGGACGCGACGCCATCATCGCCATCGGCATGAACGGGGCACCGTTGCCGCCCGAGCACGGCTACCCAGCCCGTCTCGTCGTGCCGGGGTTGTATGGCTACGTCTCCGCGACCAAGTGGCTCAAGCGCATCGAACTCACCCGGCTCGACTACGAGCAGGGGTACTGGGTGCCGCGCGGCTGGGCGCAGATCGCCCCCATCAAGACCGAGTCACGGATCGACACCCCGAAGGATGGTGCCGACCTCAAGCCCGGCACCCGCGCCATCGCCGGCGTCGCCTGGTCACCGCCACGCGGCATCGCCAAGGTCGAGGTGCAGGTGGACGACGGGCCCTGGCGCACTGCCACCCTCGGACCGGAACTGGCCACGACCACCTGGCGACAATGGTGGATCGCCTGGGACGCTCCGGCGGGCGATCACACGCTCACGGTGCGCGCGACCGACGGCACCGGCGTCACCCAGACCAAGGTGGTGCAGGGGGAGGTCCCGGACGGGGCCACCGGCTGGCACCGGATCGCCGTACACGTCGTCTAGCCCGACACACCGCAGGCAACCGGCGCTGGCTCACCAACGCACATGTGCGACGTGGGTCAGGTCCAGAGGCCGTAGAAGACGAAGGCCGCGAGCAGGGCCCAGAAACCGACGGCGAGGAGCGTCTCCATGCCCGCCCGCCGGTGGGTGATCTTCCACCAGGCCAGGTTGACCACCACCGTCGCGGTGGCGATCACCGTGCAGTAAAGGCAGAGGGCGTGGATGAAGTACGCGGTCTGCCACATGAACCAGGTGACGAAGGCCAGCATGACCAGCATCAGGAACTGCATGGCGCGTCCGAGACCCGCGGAGATGCTCGACTTGCTGGCAGCCACGGCGAAGGCGGTGATGAACACCGAGAACATCGCCAATCCGATGGCCGCGTTGGGGATGGGTCGGAACACCGAGGATTGCGGGGCCAGCAGGACGTTCGAGCACGAGATGAGCTTGCTGATGTTGCACAGCAGGTGGGCATGGGGGTTCGCGGAGAGTTGGATGCGTTCGACGATCTGCGTGATCGTCGATGCCATGCCCGCGGCGGCGGCGATCATGCCGACCATCGGCCAGGGCCCGCGTGCCCGCGCCATCATCATCATGCCCGCAGCACCTCCACCGTCTCCAGCGCGATCTCGAGTTCCTCATTGGTCGCGATGACCATGACGCGGATCGGTCCCGCCCCGGAATCGATGACGCGATCGCCGGCGCCGCGGTCGAGGTTCGCCGCCGGGTCGACGGTGAGCCCGAGGTGCCCGAGCGGCGCAATGACCTCCTCGCGCACACGGGTGTCGTTCTCGCCGACGCCGGCCGTGAACACGACGGCGTGCAAGGCGGGCACCACGCCGAAGTACGAGGCCACGTACTTGCGCAGCCGGTACACATACACGTCCATGGCCAGGCGCGCCTGCGCGTCACCGGCGTCGATCAGTGCCCAGACCTCGCGCATGTCACTCTGGCCCGTCATCCCGAGCATGCCGCTCCGGCGGTTCAGCAGGCTGTCGATGTCGGCGATGCTGTAGTTCGCCTCGCGGGCGAGATGGAAGACGGCCCCGGGGTCGATGTCGCCGGAGCGCGTGCCCATGACCAGACCCTCGAGCGGTGTCAGTCCCATCGAGGTGTCCACGCTGAGGCCGCAGCGCACTGCCGTGATGGAGGCGCCGTTCCCGATGTGGGCGATGATGAGGTTGACCTCATCGACGGGCACACCCAGCATCTCCGCGGCGCGCTGCGTAACGTAGCGGTGGCTCGAGCCGTGGAAGCCGTAGCGCCGGATGCCGTACCGCTGCGCCACCTCGCGATCGATGGCGTAGGTGTGCGCATGCGCCGGGATGGTGGCGTGGAAGGAGGTGTCGAAGACCGCCACATTGGGGATCGACGGCAGCGCCTCGAGCATGGCCTCGATGCCATGCAGGTGCGGGGCATTGTGCAGTGGTGCGAGGGGGATGAGCGATTCGATGCCCCGCAGTGTGGACTCGGTGATGCGCTCCGGTCCCGGGAACAGCGATCCGCCCTGCACCACCCGATGCCCGATGCCCGAGATGGTGGCGGTGTCGATGCCCGCGGTCGCGAAGGCTGCGAGCATTTCCTTGATGGCCTCGCGGTGATCGGTGACGCGTTCGATGAGGCCCTTGGTGATGACGTTGCCGGTGGCGGGCTCGAGCAACTGGTACTTCAGCGAGGACGAGCCGGCGTTGATGACGAGGATGCGCTCCGTCATGCGGGCACCGGAGCCGTGGCCGCCTGCAGGGCCGTGATGGCCACCGTGTTCACGATGTCGGGGACCGTGCAGCCGCGCGAGAGGTCGTTCACCGGCTTGCGCAGCCCTTGCAGGATGGGGCCGATGGCGACCGCATTCGATGAGCGCTGCACGGCCTTGTAGGCCGTGTTGCCGGCGTTCAGGTCGGGGAAGATGAGGACGGTGGCGTGGCCGGCGACGGAGTTGCCCGGCATCTTGGCGGCTCCCACCTGCTCGTCGACCGCGGCGTCGTACTGGATGGGTCCCGCCAACGGCAGCTCCGGATGCGCGGCGGATACGTACTCGGTGGCCTTGCGCACCTTCTCCACGTCGGCACCGCTGCCCGACTCGCCGGTCGAGTAGGAGAGCATGGCCACGCGCGGCGCGATCCCGAAGGCGACGGCGGTATCCGCCGTGGATGCCGCGATCTCGGCGAGCTGCTCGGCCGACGGGTCCGGGTTGACCGCGCAGTCCGCGAAGGCGAGTACGCGATCCGGCAGGCACATGAGGAAGGTGCTCGACACCAGCGAGGTCCCGGGCACGGTCTTGATGATCTCGAGTGCCGGCCTGATCGTCTCGGCGGTGGTGTGCATCGCGCCGGACACCATGCCGTGGGCCCGGCCCGTGTGCACGAGCATGGTGCCGAAGTAACTGGGATCCACCATGCGGTCGAGGGCGACTTCGAGCGTCATGCCCTTCCTGGCGCGCAGTTCCGCGTACAGCTGCGCGAACTCCCCGCGGAGGGGCGACGTGGACGGGTCGATGATGTCTGCGGAGTGGATGTCGACGCCGATCCTGGCGGCGCGCGCACGGACCTCGTCGGCGTTGCCCAGCAGCGTGATGTCGACGATGTCGCCGTGCAGCAACTCGTCCGCGGCGCGCAGGATGCGATCGTCCAAGCCCTCGGGCAGCACGATGTGCATGCGATGGTGGCGAGCCCGTTCCAGCAGCGAGGTCTGGAACATCAGGGGAGTCACCGCCACCGCCGCGGAGAGGCGGATGCGGGAGGCCAGGACATCGCTGTCGACGTTGGCCGCGAATTCCGCGATGGCGGCGGCGATCTTGCGGCGCGAGTTCGGCCGGATCTCGCCGCGCAGGTCGTCGAGCACGTGCAGCGTCTCCCAGGTGTCCGCCGGCACCGTGATGGTGGGGAGGTGCGACGACTCGAGCAACTTCAACACCAGCGGGTCCGGCCGTTCGTCACAGGTGAGCACGAGGCCCGCGGGGGACGGCCAATCGGGGATCGAGGCCACGGCGGCGCAGGTGACGATGAGGTCATTGCGGTCGCCGGCGCAGACAAGCAGCACGCCCGGCTCCAGCAGCCGCAGCACCATGGGCACATGCCCTGACCCGGCGACGTACTTGTCGATCTCCCGTTGCAGGGTCTCGCCCTGGCCGACGATGACGTCACCGCCGATGCCGTGTGCCACCTCCTCGATGGTGAGCGCCGACAGCAGCGGCACCTCCCCCAGCACGAACACGGGCTCATCGTTCTCCGCGGCGCGCATCTTCAACGCAGCGCGGTAGTCGTCCGCCACCTCGTGCTTCACGCGGTTCACGATGGTCGCGATGACCATGCAGTCATACTCCGCGAACAGATGGCGCTTGTGGCCGATCGATGCGGTGATGGAATCGAGGCTGCGGTTGAAGCCCGTGAGCACGGAGATCACCGGCGTGCCGAGGTTGGCCGCCAGCAGTGCGTTCAACTCCAGCTCGGTGGACGACGTGGGGCCGGTGTAGTCGGTGCCGATGACGACCATGAAGTCGAAGCGGGAGCGCAGCGCGGAGAACTTCTCGACCACCAACTCGATGACCTTGTCGGGCTGACCCGACTCGTAGAACTCCGCAGCATCCTCGTAGGTCATGGCGTAGGCATCGTGCGGGTCGAGGTCGATGTTGTAGCGCGAGATCAGCAGCTCGACCATCGCGTCCGGGCC
>JAJXSV010000192.1 GCA_021784375.1 Actinomycetes bacterium
CGCTCCTCCACCGAACTGCGTGCGGTGAGCGCGATGATGGCCAGGCCCAAGCGCTTGGCCGCCTGCAGCACTTCGAAGCCGTCGATATCCGGCAGCCCGAAATCCAGAAGCACCAGGTCCGCGGCACCCGCCTCCACATGACGTAGGGCCTCGGCGCCGGTGCTGGCGGTGATCACGGCGTGGCCGGCACGCTCGAGGTACCGTCGCAGCAGTTCACGGAGGTCACGTTCGTCTTCCACCACCAGGACTGTGCTCACGGGACCATCCTGCCCAATCGCTCCGCCGGTCGCGATGAAGTGGCTGCAATCTCCACGTGATCTCCACACCTCCCGCATGGCCAATCCATGTCGTTGGGGCACATTGCAGTGCATCGGGGAAACCCAGGGACCCGGCACACGCTGGGCCAAGAGCAAAGGAGTTCTCATGAATGGCAAGTTCAAGGCAGCAGGCATCGTGGCCGCTGGCCTCATCATCGCGGCAGCTGCGGTGAGTCCCGCCACCGCGGCCGGTGGCCGCTGGGGCGGCAACGGCAACGGCCCGGGCACCGGGGTCAGCGCCAGCAGTGGTAGCAACTGCACCGGTACACAGCAGGGGGCGCGCATGGGTGGCTACGGTCATGGTGCCGGCGCTCGCGGTGGCATGCAGGGCCAGCAGCACGTGCTCGCACCGATGGGCACACTGACGGAAGACCAGAAGGCCAACCTGCTCTCCATGGTGGAGGAGGAGAAACTGGCGCATGACGTGTACGTCGCCATCGCCGCCAAGTACCCGACGCTGTACCAGTTCGCCAACATCTCAACGGCCGAACTGCAACATCAGACGGCACTGCGCAACCTGCTGACGCGCTACGGCATCGCCGACCCCACGGCCGGTCTCGCCAGTGGCCAGTTCGCGACCGCGAGCTTCCAGAACCTCTACAACAAGTACATCGCCGAGGCCGCCTCCACAAGCGCGGCGCTGGCCGTCGGCGTCGCCATTGAGAAGCTGGATATCGCCGACCTCAGCAGCAACCTCAATGGGCTCACGGCTCCTGACGTCGTGCAGGTCTTCACCAATCTGCGCAATGCCTCGCAGCATCACCTGGCCGCTTTCGGTGGCTGATTGACTGCACTACCCAGTGGAGCCCGGGCCCGACCCGGGCTCCACGCATGTTCAGCGGCTCAGCACTCAGTGCCCGCCAGCGTCCGCTCCCGGAGCATGGCGGCGGACCAGGATGAAGGCAGTGACCACGGCCAGCAGAATGGATCCGGCCATTACTACAGAGGGCTTACCGGGAATGGACGACAGCAGTGCCGCAACCACACCACCAGTGGCCATCTGCAGCAGACCGGACAGCGCGGTGGCTGATCCAGCGCGATGCCCGAAGGGGATGAGCGCCAGCGTCATGCTGTTGCCGAAGAGGATGCTCACGATGCCAGTGGCCATGGCCAGTGCGATCAGCACCGCAGGCAGAGGCGCCTTGACCAGGATCAACACCAGCAGCAGGAACGAAGCGGCCACCTGCACTGCTGTGGCTCGCCGCAGCATGGCCTGGATCCCCAGCCTCGGCAGGAGGCGCATGTTCACCTGGGATGCCACCACCATGGCCAGTGAATTGAGACCGAAGAGCAGGCCGAAGGTGCTGCGAGCCACTCCGTAACCGCCCATCAGCACGGCCGGCGATGAGGAGATGAAACTGAAAAGCGCCATAGAGGCAGCGCACATGGTGGCGACAGCCAACCGGAACTCACGGTTGCGCAGGATCTCCACATACGTCACCGCAGCCTTGACGAACCCATGATCTGTGCGATGTTCGGGCGCGTGGCTCTCATGAAGGGTGACCGTCCCAATCAAGGTGTAGACGCCGAATGCGGCCAGGGCCATGAAGATCCAGGGCCACTCGCCGAGGTTCATGATGAGCGCACCGATTGAGGGCGCAATGGCTGGAGCGAAGGCGAAGACCATGCCCATGGCCGTCATGGTGCGCGCGAGCTCGAGACCGGTGAAGCGGTCACGCACCATCGCGCGGGAGATGACGGTTCCCGCCGAACCTCCGATGGCCTGCACGAAGCGCCAGGCGATGAGTGCCGGAAGCGTCGTCACATTCGCGCACACCAACGACGCGACAATGAACAGCAGTATGCCGAAAATCAGAGGGCGCTTGCGCCCGAAGCGATCAGAAAGCGGACCGTAGATCACCTGACCCAAACCCATACCCAAAAGGAACGAGGTCAGGGTGAGCTGCATGTCGACGGTGTGCACACCGAGCGCCTGCGCCGCTGCCGGGAATGACGGCAGGTACATGTCGGTCGACATAGCCGAGAACATGGTGAGCGAACCAAGCACGATCAGCGTCCACAGCCGACCATCCTTCGTCGGTGCGGATTCCACAGTCATTGATCCTTCACACTCACGGTTGCACAGGCACGGCGCTACCTCGTGCAGCGTAGGTGAGCAGGGCGCGCATTCCGCAACCGTTCCGAGCAATGGAACAGATCGGCGGCAAGTGAGGGAAACCGCTGCGGCGGTCTTGCCTTCAGTCCAGGTAGTGCACGCCGGTGAGGTCCTCGCTGAGTTCCCACAGCTGCGCGGCATCAGTGCTGTTGCGAGCACGTGGGCTACGTCCGACCAGGCGCGGGTAGCCACGCGAGAGACCACTGGGTCCGGCAAAGGAATCGCCGGGCAAGCCCGGTGCGGTGGCAGCGAAGAGCGACGGCAGTGCACCCATAGCCGCAGATTGTGCGAACAGGCGGTTACCCAACTGATTGCTCCACAAGCCCCACCGACTACCACGCATCTCGGGAGCGACGGTCTGCAGGTTGGTGGCAGCAAAGCCCGGATGCGCGGCCATGGCCAGTACCGTCGAATTGCTGCGTGCCAGGCGGCGCTGCAACTCCGAGGTGAAGAGCAGGTTGGCCAGCTTGCTGCGGCCGTAGGCCATCCAGGCGTTGTACTTGCGCTGACCCATGGGATCGTCGAAATCCATGATGCCCACCCAGTGCATCATGCTCGACACCGTCACCACACGAGCGTCCGCGACGAGTGATGGCAGCAGCAGGCCGGTGAGTGCGAAGTGGCCCAGATGATTGGTGCCGAACTGCATCTCGAAACCATCCGCGGTCTCGCGCCGCGGGATGGCCATCACCCCGGCGTTGTTGATGAGCAGGTGCAGGCCATCGGCATGCTGCTGCCTCCAGCGGTCCGCGAAATCGCGAATCGACTGGAGGCTGGCCAGATCGAGTGACTCCACGCGCAGCTCGCCCGACGGCTGGGTGGCGCGGATACGCGTCGCGGCCGCCTCACCCTTGGTTTGCGAGCGCACCGCCATGGTCACCGAGGCTCCATGCTGCACCAACGCGCGCGCCGTCTCGAAGCCCAATCCGGAGTTGGCGCCCGTCACAATCACATGGCGGCCGGTGAGCTTTGGCAGGTTCTCCTCGCTCCAGGGCATGCGGTGCTCCCATCCGGGCTGGGCCCGTGTCAGATCTCGTTGTTGCGGATGACGTCGCGGTACCAGAGTGCCGAGTCCTTGAGCGTGCGCTTCTGCGTCTCGTAGTCGACATGGATGATGCCGAAGCGCTTGTCGTATCCCACGGCCCATTCGAAGTTGTCCATCAAGGACCACTCGTAGTAGCCACCCACGTTGGCGCCACGGGCGATGGCGTCACCCACGGAACTGATGTGGGCTCGTAGGTAGTCGATGCGCCGCTGGTCGTGCACGCGGCCATCGTCGCTCACTCCATCGTCATAGGCCACGCCGTTCTCAGTGATGAACATCTGCGGCACCAAGCCCGGGTACTCACGTGTCCAGCGCATCAGCAGATCGCCGATGCCCTGTGGCGTGATGGGCCAACCCATGTCCGTGGTCGGCCCCACCGGCGCCCCCTCGGAGGCTGTTCCCATGAGTGTGTCGATGACGGAGTTGCGGGTGGGGTGGTCAGCAGGAACCTGATGGCCGATTCGGAAGTTGTGGTAGAAGTTGATGCCCAGCCACTCCATGGGCTGCACGTCGAGGTCGCCGGGCTGAATGACGGATGTGAGCCGATCGCCGTAGATCTCATAGGCCAGCTCCGGATATTCGCCGGTCAGCAGGGCCTGCATCCAGAAGCTGTTCTGGTTCATGTCCTGCACTGCGGCAGTACGCATCTGGAAGGGATCGTTGATGTCATCCACAGCCGCGTGCGCTTGGTTCAGGACCGGGCCCACCAGTGCATGCGGCACCACCTCGTGCAAGGCACGCGCCGCGCGATTGTGGGCGGCGACCGTGTGATGGGCGGCGGCAATGGCCTGGGTGTTGTCGACGATGCCTGGTGCATGCACGCCGATGCCGTAGCCCAGCCAGGACACCACCCAGGGTTCGTTGATGGGCGACCAGCGCTTGACGCGATCACCGAAGTGCTCACCCAGCGCCCGTGCATAGCCTTCGAAGGGCTCGAGGATGGAACGTGAGGGCCAGCCGCCACCATCCTGCAACGCTTGCGGCAGATCCCAGTGGTAGAGGGTGGCGACGGGCTCGATGCCGGCTTCCAGCAGGCCGTCGATGAGCTTGTCATAGAAGGCGAACCCGCGGGGCTCACGGGTACCGGTGCCGGCGGGAATGAGCCGGGGCCAGGCAAAACTGAAGCGATAGGCCTTCACGCCCAGTTGCTTGAGCAGTTCCAGATCCTCGGGCCAACGGTGGTAGTGGTCGCAGGCCACGTCGCCGGTGTGCCCGTGCAGGACCTTGCCCGGTGTGTGGCTGAAGGTGTCCCAGATGGAGGGGCCACGACCATCCTCATCCACCGCTCCTTCGATCTGATAGCTCGAGGTCGCGACTCCCCACAGGAAGCCTTCCGGGAATTTCATGCCTGTACCGCCCTTTCGGGGACGTTGACGCTTGGCAGCGGCTCAGCAGCGATTATCGCCCAAGTCGACGCCCCATGGTTGCGGCACACGGAATCAGTGCAATTGCATGAGATCGAGCAGGTCCTCGAAACGACCGACCACATAGGCGCTGTCGCCCGCACGGAAGATGGCGTTGCGCTGCAGCGGATACTCGAAACTGCC
>JAJXSV010000008.1 GCA_021784375.1 Actinomycetes bacterium
TTCGCACCGCGCTGCAGCAAGCTGCCGGCGGTCGGTGTGGAGCGGATGACATTGCCGCTGGCCGCGTGGTCGTCGTAGGTGGCGGAGGTCGACCAGGTGAATCCCAGCGTCTGCAGGGCGGCCTCGGCGGTGGCCAGCGGTTGCCCCGCCAGCGCCGGCACGGCGATGGGCGCGGGCCCCTTGCTCACCACGATGTCGACCGAGTCGCCGGGCTGGGCGATCTGGCCGGCCGCCGGGTTGGAGGAGAGGATCGTGCCTGGCGCTGCCTTGGCGTCGTAGACGGCCGACGTGGCCCCGAGTCGGAGCTTGACGGCGCGGAGCGCCGCTCTCGCATCGGTGGCGCCCATCCCGACCACGCTCGGCACGGCATACCGCTCCGGGCCCTTGGAGATGACAAGGGTCACGATGGTGTCGTGCTCGACGGACATGCCCGGTGTCGGCTGGGCGTCGATGACGTCCCCCTCGGGGACGGTCTTGCTCCAGGCCTGGGTGGTGGTGGTCCGCAGTGATGCGTTGACGAGCGCCTGCTTGGCATCCGCCAAGGACATCCCGAGGATCTGCGGCACATCGCTGTGGGACCCGACCGTGGACTGCCAGACCACGCCGCCCAAGGCGGCCAGCATGAGCAGCATGATGAGCAGCGCTGGCCATCGACGCCGGCGGCGGTGGGCCCTGGCCGTCGTGGGCGGATCTGGGGGCAGGGCGGCGGGCTGCGACGGGGAGAGCTGCTGTTCGCCGGTGTTCTGCTGGCCCGTCTTGGCCGTCCGGGGCTCCACCGGCAGCGCCTCCGGTTGGTCGATGATCGCGCCCGTGGGCACGGGCAGGGGGGCCAGCGTGTAGGTGGGGTCCAAGGCGGACCGAGTGGAGCGCACAGCGGTGAGGAACTCCCTGGCGTCCTGGTACCGCAGCGAGGGATCGCGCCTGGTGGCATGGGTGACGACATCGTCGATGCTGCGGGGCAGGCCGGTGCGCACCGCCGAAGGCGGCGGCACGTCGGTGTGGACGTGCTGGTAGGCGACGGCGAGCGGAGTCTCGCCGGAGTGCGGTACCTGTCCGGTGAGCATCTCGTAGAGCAGGACCCCGGCGCCGTACACGTCGCTGCGGGCATCGGCGAACCCGCGCTCCACTTGCTCGGGGGAGAGGTAGGCCACGGTGCCGATGAGCACGCCTTGCGTGGCCGCGCTCAAGGAGGTGGAGACGATGGCCCGGGCCAGCCCGAAGTCGGTGACCTTGATGCGGCCGTCATCACCGATGAGGACGTTCTCGGGCTTGACGTCACGGTGCACGTACCCCGCATCGTGAGCCGCGGCGAGCGCCTGCAACACGGGGTCGAGCACTGCCAGCGCCTGCACCGGTGTGAGGACACCACGGGAGGCGATGATCTCCCGCACCGTGCGGCCGCTCACGAACTCCATGACCAGGTAGATGGAGCCCGTCTCGGCGTCCCGACCCTGGTCGTGCACGGCGACCACGTGCGGGTTGGCGAGCTGCGCCGCCGCGTGGGCCTCGCGTTCGAAGCGGTGCACGAAGTCGGGGTCCTCGGCGAGCGAAGCGTGCATCACCTTGACGGCGACGATGCGGCGGAGGCGCAGGTCGCTCGCCGCGTACACGGTGGCCATGCCACCGCGGGCTATGAGGGACTCGATGCGATATCGCCCGTCGAGCGTTCGCCCGATGAGTTGATCGCTGGCCATGAATCGCAGTGTAGAAGTGGGTTGTCGTGGAATCGGCTCACGAATCGCGCAGCGCGCGACCTTCGAGCGGGCTGCTGGCGATGGCGAACTCTCGTCTCGCAATGCGTCCGGCCAGGTGCGCCTCGCGCCCGGCGATCACGGCGTGCTTCATCGCTGAGGCCATGAGCGCCGGATGCTCTGCACGCGTGACCGCGGACGCGAGCAGTACCGCAGCGCAGCCGAGTTCCATGGCCAGCGCGGCCTCACTCGCCGTGCCGATGCCGGCGTCGAGGATGACCGGCACCCGTGCGTCCTGCACGATCATGGAGATCGCATGTGGGTTGCGGATGCCCAAGCCGGAGCCGATGGGGGCTCCCAACGGCATGATCGCTGCGCAGCCCACCGCCTCCAGGCGCCTGGCGAGGATGGGATCATCGGTGGTGTACGGGAGCACGATGAAGCCGTCATTCACAAGGGTTTCCGCGGCGTCGAGCAACTCGACCGCGTCGGGGAGCAGCGTGTGATCGTCGGCGATCACTTCCAGCTTCACCCAATTGGTCTCCAGCGCCTCGCGCGCCAACTGCGCCGTGAGGACGGCCTCGCGAGCGGAATGGCAACCAGCGGTATTGGGGAGGATGCGGATGTGGTGCTTGCGCAGCACATCGAGCACCGAGCCGTGTGCTGCTGCATCGATGCGGCGCATGGCGACCGTCGTGATCTCGGTGCCGGAGGCAAGCAGTGCCTCCTCGAGGACCTGCAGGTTCGGAGCACCACCGGTGCCGAGCAGCAACCGCGAGTGGAACTGGCCGCCGGCCAATGCGAAGTCGTCAAGCGCGTTCATTCAGCCACCTTGCACTGCAGTGAGGACCTCGACGTCCGCACTGGCCGGGAGATGCGATTCCTGCCACCGGGTCCGGGGTACCACGGCGCCATTGAGCGCCACGGCGATTCCACGATCCGGGAGATCGAGCAGTGCCACGAGTTCCGCGACCGTCAATGGCTCGCTCACGGCAAGGGGCTTGCCATTCACTGTGATCTCCATGGCATCTCCTACAGGAACCGTAGCGGGCTTGCGACATCCATCGGCGCGGGCATGGAGCCGGTGCTCAGGTACGTCGCCATGGAGAGCCCGGTCAGGGGTCCGAGCAGGATGCCGTTGCGTCCGTGGCCCGTCGCGTACACGATGTCCGGCCGCGAGCTCGCGCCGACGATGGGCAGGTGATCCTGGGTGGTCGGGCGCATGCCGGCCCACGACTCGGTGAAGGCCCACTCGTCGACGCTCGGCATGATCGCGCGCGCATCGCGCAGGAGTTCGAACACCCCCGCAGCAGTGGCACCAAGGTCGAACTGCCGTTCCTCGACGGTGGCGCCGATCACGACCTCGCCTGAGGGTCGCGGCACGATGTACACGGACTTGCCGCGAACGAGCGCCCGCACCGTGAGCTCCGGGACGGCACTGGTGCGACGGTCGGCGTGCAGACGCAGGATCTGGCCCTTCACCGGGCGGATGGCCGCCCGGATCCCGGGCTCGAGCGCGTCGAGTTCCACGGTGTCGATCCCGGCAGCCACGACGATGCGGTCCGCGCGGAGCTCCTGACTCTCGCACACCACGACATTCGGCTGGGCGGTGAGCCGTGCGCTCTCGTAGATGAACTTCACCCCGGCCAGTTCGTTGGCGCGGAGGAGCGCGGCGAGGAACTCGCGGTTGTGCACCGCGTGATCGGCCGGGGCCGCGATGCCGACGGAGATGGTGGGGCCAAGCGCCGGTTCGCGATCGCGCACCTCGCGGGTGGTCAGCACCTCGGGTGCGAACCCGAGGGCCCGCTGTGCGGGGAGGTGGCGGAGCAGCTCGGCCTTGTCATCGGCATCATGGCCGACCACGACGGTGCCATGGTCGACGTAGCCCGAGGGCAGGCCCGACTCCTCGGCAATGGCCCGGGCGTAGCCGGGCCAGACGCGCGCGGCTTCGACGAGCAGTGGTGTGAGTCGCTCGTCGCCGATGTGGTACTCGGTGAGCGGCGCGATCATGCCTGCTGCCGCATATGAGGCACCATGCGTCGGCGTAGGGTCGATCACGGTCACGGCCATGCCCGCACGCACCGCCTCGCGTGCGGTCGTCAGTCCTGCAATGCCTCCACCGATGATCACGAGTTCCACAGCGACATTCTCCCAGTGATTGACCGATTGGCCGACCGCGGGGCCGGACGCGAAGAATGCGGCTATGACGTCACGTACCGATCGAGCGGCCCGACTCGCGCAGGCCCGCCTCTACTGCTGCACCGATGCGCGTGGATCGCTCCTGGATTTCGAGCGCTTCGTCAATGCCATCTATGACGGCGGCGTCGACATCGTGCAGTTCCGCGACAAGGCCATGGAGGCGCGACCGGCGCTGCGCCACCTCGAGGTACTGCGACGGGCGGCGGACGCCCATGGTGCGCTCGCCTGCGTCAACGATCGTGCCGATCTGGCGGCCATCGCCGGCATGGACATCGTCCACCTCGGCCAGGACGATCTCGCCCCAGCCCAGGCCCGGAGCGTTGTGGGCGAGCACGTGCTCATCGGCCGTTCGACGCACGCCATTGAGGAATCCGCGGAGGCGGCGGGGGATGACGAGGTCGACTACTTCGCGGTGGGTCCGGTGTGGCCGACGCCGACCAAGCCCGGTCGACCGGCCCCGGGACTCGACTTGGTGCGCGCCGTCTCGGCGCGCGAATTCCTGAAGCCGTGGTTCGCCATCGGCGGCATCGATGCGTCGCGGGTCCACGAGGTTCGTGACGCCGGCGCGCGTCGCATTGTCGTGGTGCGCGCACTCACCGAAGCAGGAGCCCCCACCGCATCCGCCTTCGGCCTGCGGTCGGCCATCGTCGACTGATCAGTCCAGGCGGATGCTGCCGTGCGGCGTGTCGAAGGTGACGGCGACGATGCCGCTCATGTCCTCGCCCGAGACCCACTCGACATCGATGGCGTCGAGTGGATGGTTCCTGGGCTCGCCCAGCCACTCCGCGACCACATCGGCGTCGCCGGCGATCTCGATCCGGGAGACGCGGATGTCGGTGGCGCCACGTGACGGGTGCTCGCTGGCGGGAGAGCTCCACTGGATGAAGAAGGGGAGTTGCGGATCCTCGAGCAGGTCGATCACGCCGATCTGCCGCCATTCGAGGTCGTAGCCGTCGGGGCGACGGCGGTGACCGGGGACGGACTCGCGTCCGATGCGTGCCTCGATGGGCGCCAGATCGCTCACGGCAACGACCCAACCCAGCCAACCGCTGCCGGATTCAGCGCGATTGCGCACCGCTTGGCCGAAGGGTGCGCGCTCCGCCGCAGGGTGGTCGAGCGCGGCCACGACCTCGATGTACATGTTGTCCTGCAAGGGCAGGATGAAGTTCTGGGTTCCGAAACGCGGGTGGCGTCCACCGTCCGAGAAGGCGGCTCCGAGCTTCCCGCCGAATCGCTGTACGGTGTCCGCGAGTTCCCCGTGGCTCACCGCGTACGAGACGTGATCAAGGCGCATGTGTGGAGCCTTGCACATGGGGTTGCGGCGCAAGAAATCGGGTGTCGGGGGGACCGTACGACGCACGCCGCACCGCCACCGTCCGTCCCGCGTGTCGCGGCCACTGGGAAGCCTCCGCTCGCTACATTCACCGGCGGTGACGGTGGTGGCGAGAGGGGAAGCTCGCGACCACCGTCACTTCCGCATTCAGGCCGCGCGCATGTCCGTGGCGAGCAGTTGCTGCGGGCTGTAGTGCGCGAACGAACGCGCGAGCAGCGACGCCGGTGCGCGCATGTCGAGGCCGTTGCTGAGCAGGCGGGCGAGCGAGTACTCCTCGGTCTCGAGGATCTGGCGCACACGGTGGGCGGCCTCGTCCATGTCGCCATCGAGGTAGAGCAGGGCCGCTGCACAGGTGTGCACGGGAACCGCCGAACCCAGGGTGCTGCGCTGCATCATGCGCTGCAGGAGCGCGTCGAGGCCCGGCCGGGCCTGACCATCGGCGTCTGCGGAGTAGGCGAGGACCGCGTCGCGGATCGGGATGTCGTGCAGCGTGCGAGCGAGCAGTTCGAGCAGTCCGGGATCGACGTCCAGGTCGCGATGGACGTCCGCGATGGCCTGCATCCAGTCCCCCCACCGATCCTGTCGCCAACCGCCCGCATTCGCCGGTCGCTCCGGAAGCGGGTCGTAGTCGTCATGCCCCAGGGTGCGGGTCGTGTATCGGTTCCCGCGCCCTGTGCAGCAGCCCTCGGTCTCACAGAGGTAGGAGCGCCAGCGCTGGGCTCCGGCCCACACGGCCCCGACGGTCGCGCGGCCCTGGTGGGCCCAGGCATCCATGAGCGGTTGGAGGTTCAGCGCCGGGCGATCGGTGTAGACGGCCACCACCGCGTCGCTGATCTCCGGTCCCCACAGCGAGCTCTCGAGGAGCGGGTCATCGAGCGGGCGTTCGGCGCGCGTGGGGAAGGACATGGCGTGCGCGACGGTTCCGGTTGGATCCAGGCCCAGGATCATGAGTTGATCGATGGGCTCACGGTCGAGCAGGAATGGCAGCCTGGCGATGGTGGCGCGTGGGTGGGTCGAGGACACGTCATGCTCCTTTGTTGGTGAGGTATCGGCGTGCTTCTTTCACACGCAGGTCGATCCACATCGACTGCGTGACAACGCCGTCGACGGGAAGGTCGCTGAGGCCGCGCGTCGCATAGGTCGCGTGCCAGGTGCAGGTGACGCGCACCCGGTAGATGCCGCGTCGCGGATAGGTGTGGCGGACGCGACCGCTGGGGTAGGGGCCACCGGGGTCCCTGGTCGTCAGCAGGCTGCCCTGCCCGAAGTCCCAGGTCCAGGACGGCCGCGCTTGGAGCGTGACCAGGGTTCCCGCGACCGTCGCCGGTGCCGCCACGAAGAATGCTGGCTGCCCGGTCCGGAAGTAGGTCGGCAGGCCGGTGAGTGTCGTGGAGACCGGCTGTGAGGCCACGGCCAGGGGCGGGACGGCCCGCTGCGCCAAGTCACGCACCCCGGTCGTCACCGTCGCCGCTGCCACCGGCGCTTCGGTGAGGCACATGGTGCCGCGGTAGGTCCACAGGGGATCGCCCACCGGGGGAGCCGTGGGCGCGTCGGCTCGCCATACCTCCGCGATCTCGGTGCTGGCGGCGCAACTCGACCCCAGGCAGGCCGAGCGATCCTCGACACCGCCGCTGGCGCAGATGCGGATCACGCGCCACTGGCAGTTGACACAGGAACTCGCCGACTGGGCTTCCGCGAAGGTGGCGTTGAGGATCACGGCGCCGGAGATGATGTAGGCGTCGGCGGGGTCATTTGCGACGACCTCGGTGGCGTTGGCCGGTGCGGCCGTACTGAGCGCGAGCAGGAGCGCGAGAAGGAATTGCCTCACGCCTCAGGACGTTATGGATGACACAACCGTGGACAACATGGCCCGTTCGGGGGCTGTGCACAACCATGTACCGGTCCGTGGCAGAATACGGGCCGATAGCCCGGTCGCGTCCTCGACGCTTGACACGGGCCTTCATCATGCGAAGGGAATCCGGTGGCAACAGCGAAGAAGGCCGCGCCAGCGAGCAAGGCGGCGCCGGCCAAGAAGTCGGCACCCGCGACTCCAGCCCCCGCCAAGGCCGCGGCTCCCGCGAAGAAGGCGGCACCCAAGCAGGCCAGGGCCGCCGCTGCCGAGGAGAAGGCGCCGAAGCGCCGGGTCCCGGCGGAACCCGCCCCCGCTCCCGCAGCAACGAAGCGCGCAGTCAAAGCCGCCGCCCCCGTGGATGAGATCGTCGATGCTGAGGCCGTCCCCGAGGAACTCGAGGAGGTGCTCGAGGAGGACATCGACCTCGAGGCCGCCGGTGCGCTCGAAACGGAGCTCGAGGCCGAGCTGGCCGAGGACCTCGCGGAGGTGAAGCAGGAGGAGGCGGTCGAGGAGGTCGCCCCGGCCGAACAGCCGGAGGACGAGGGCTTCGTCATCTCCGACATCGATGACACCGATGAGCCGGTGCAGACGGTGCACCAGGCCGGTGCCACCGCGGACCCGGTCAAGGACTACCTGAAGCAGATCGGGAAGGTGGCCCTGCTCAACGCCGAGCTCGAGGTGGAGCTGGCCAAGCAGGTCGAGGCCGGGCTGTTCGCGGAGGAGTTGCGCGACACCGCGATGGTGCCCGTGAGCGCCAGCAAGAAGAAGATCGTGTGCGGGATCTGCGGGCTGCCGCCCATGACCTCGTACGTCGTGGTGAAGAGCAAGAGCTATGACGATGTCCTGGCCTGCGATCGATGCCTGGGCAAGGTCATCAACATCGGCCGGCGGGCCAAGGACCACCTACTGGAGGCCAACCTCCGACTCGTGGTGTCGCTGGCCAAGCGCTACACGGGTCGCGGCATGCTCTTCCTGGACCTCATCCAGGAGGGCAACCTGGGCCTCATCCGTGCGGTCGAGAAGTTCGACTACACCAAGGGTTACAAGTTCTCGACGTATGCGACGTGGTGGATCCGGCAGGCCATCACCCGGGCCATGGCCGACCAGGCCCGCACCATCCGCATCCCCGTGCACATGGTCGAGGTCATCAACAAGCTGGCCCGCGTCCAGCGCCAGATGCTGCAGGACCTCGGTCGCGAACCCACACCGGAGGAACTCGCGCGCGAACTCGACATGACTCCTGAGAAGGTCGTCGAGGTGCAGAAGTACGGGCGCGAGCCGATCTCCCTGCACACGCCACTGGGTGAGGAGGGTGACAGCGAGTTCGGTGACCTCATCGAGGACTCCGAGGCCATCGTGCCCTCCGACGCGGTCTCCTTCACGCTGCTGCAGGAGCAGCTCGAGGGCGTGCTGGACACCCTGAGCGAGCGCGAGGCCGGCGTGGTGCGCATGCGCTTCGGGCTCACTGATGGGCAGCCGAAGACGCTCGACGAGATCGGCAAGGTCTATGGCGTGACGCGCGAGCGGATCCGCCAGATCGAGAGCAAGACCATGGCGAAACTCCGTCACCCGTCACGCTCACAGGTGCTGCGGGACTACCTCGACTAGGACGACGAAGGCCCGCCGGTACAACCGGCGGGCCTTCGTGAACCCGTGGCTCAGAGTTCCTTGACGTTCAACTTGAAGGTCTCGTCCTGGATCTCGCGCGCGTTGGCCTGAAGGCCGACGGAGAACTTCGAGTAGTGGTGCGCACAGAACAGCAACTCGCCGCCGGCATTGAGCACCACACGCACATACGCTTGCGCGTTGCAACGATCGCAACGATCGGACGCCGTCAGCGGTGTCGCGGCAATGGTGGTCGTCATGGGCACCTCCAATTCGTATTCTCAACAACATTCTCCCGTGCTGCGTTATTCCCCGCCAATTCGGCGTGTCGTCGGCGGATGATTCACAGCGAATTCTGTCTATTCTCAGGCCATTCAACGAGATAAGGGCTGCACGTGGTACGCGTCAAGGCAAGCGATCCGGGGGAGTACTCCGCCAAGCACCTTGCCGTGCTCGAGGGCCTGGACGCAGTGCGCAAGCGCCCGGGCATGTACATCGGATCGACCGACAGTCGCGGGCTCATGCACTGCCTTTGGGAGATCGTTGACAACGCGGTCGATGAGGCACTCGTCGGCTTCGCCAAGCGCATCGACGTGATCCTGCATCCCGACGGTTCGGTGGAGGTGCGCGACGACGGTCGCGGCATCCCTGTCGACATCGAGCGAAAGAGCAAGCTGGCCGGCGTCGAACTCGTCATGACGAAGTTGCATGCGGGCGGCAAGTTCGG
The DNA here is from genome assembly GCA_021784375.1 of Actinomycetes bacterium. Next base: position 9,405 of record JAJXSV010000008.1, read on the forward strand.
CGGCGGGTCCTACGCGGCATCGGGCGGCCTGCACGGCGTCGGTGCCTCGGTCGTGAATGCGCTCTCCGAGCGGCTTGATGTGGAAGTGGATCGCGACGGCAAGGTCCACGTGATGTCCTTCCAGCGTGGCGTGCCCGGAGTCTTCGTCGATGATCAACCCGATGGACTGTTCACCAGGCAGTCGGGGCTGCGTGTTGCCGGTCGCGCCAAGAAGGGGGTCACCGGCACGCGCATCCGCTATTGGGCGGATCGCCAGGTCTTCGATCCCAGCGCCGCACTCGATCTCGAGGCCCTGCGCGATCGTGCGCGGCAGACCGCGTTCCTGGTGCCCGGCTTGGCGATCCACATCGCCGACCATCGAGCGGACCCGCCGGCGCCGGATGAGGTGTTCCAGTTCGCCGGAGGCATCTCGTCCTACTGCGAGCACCTCGGTGTGGACGCAGCCGTCACGAACGTCATCCGCCTCACCGGATCCGGGCAATTCCGTGAGACCGTGCCCATGCTCGACGAGAACGGCCACATGTCGCCGCGCGAGGTGGACCGCGAGATGCTCGTCGACATCGCACTGCGCTGGGGGACCGGTTACGACACCGACGTGCGCTCGTTCGTCAACATCATCGCCACTCCCAAGGGTGGCACGCACCTCGCAGGATTCGAGCGGGCGATGACCAAGGTGCTCAATGAGCAACTGCGGGCCCAGCGAACGTTGCGCGCATCGGAGGACAACGTCATCAAGGACGACGTCCTCGAGGGGATGGTGGCGGTGGTCACCGTGCGCTTCCCCGAGCCGCAGTTCGAAGGCCAGACCAAGGAGGTGCTGGGTACGCCAGCGGCCACCCGCATCGTGCAGAACGTCGTGCAGAGCACGCTCACCGAGTGGTTCACGGCTCCGCCGCGGGGGGACAAGCAGGGCGCGAAGTCGGCGCTGGAGAAGGTCGCGAATGCCATGCGTGCGCGAGTGACCGCCCGCGCGCATCGGGACATCCAGCGCCGCAAGACCGCGCTCGAGTCCTCGGCGCTGCCCGCGAAGTTGCGTGACTGCCGCTCCGATGACGTGGAGCGGACCGAACTGTTCATCGTCGAGGGCGACAGTGCCCTGGGAACGGCGAAGGATGCCCGGAATTCCGAGTACCAGGCGATCCTGCCCATCCGCGGGAAGATCCTGAACGTCCAGAAGTCCTCGCTCGCAGACATGCTGAAGAACGCCGAGTGCGCTTCGATCATCCAGGTGATCGGTGCCGGCTCGGGCCGTACCTTCGATCTCGACCAGGCGCGCTACCAGAAGATCATCCTGATGTCCGATGCCGATGTCGACGGCGCGCACATCCGCACTCTGCTACTGACGCTCATCCACCGCTACATGCGACCGTTGCTCGATGCCGGCCGCGTCTTCGCGGCGGTACCTCCGCTGCATCGCATCGACATCATGGCATCGGGCCGAACCCCCGCCGAGGTCCGATACACCTACTCGGACGCCGAGATGCGTGAGGCCACGAAGTCGTTGAAATCCGCAGGGCGCAAGTGGCGGGATCCCATCCAGCGCTACAAGGGCCTGGGAGAGATGGACGCGAAGCAACTGCGCGAGACCACGATGGACCCTCGCACCCGCACGCTGCGCAGGATCGGCATGGCCGATGCGGAGGCGGCGGAGCGCGTGTTCGACCTGCTCATGGGCTCCGACGTGGCGCCGCGCAAGGAATTCATCGTGCAGGGCTCTTCGACACTCGATCGCGCACGGATCGACATCTGAGGTCAGAAGCCGGCTCGAGCCGCCTTGCGCGCCAGGTCCAAGCGGCCGCTGGCGCCGAACAGCGCGGACATGGCCGTGATGTCGGCCTTGATGGTGCCGACGGAGAAGCCGAGGTCGGATGCGATGGCGGCATTCGAGGCGCCCTCGCGTACGGCAGCCAGCACCCGTTGCTGGCGGGCGGTGATGCGCAGACGGGCGTCCGGTGAGGGCGTGTCCTCATCGCGCCCGCTGGCCATGAGCCACAGCGTGACCGCCGACGCCATGGGCAGGATGCGGGCATGCAGGTCCCAGCTGCGATCGAAGCGGGACGGCGTGTGCAGCGCCAGCACCCCGACCGACTCGGCGGCCATCTGCAGCGGGGTGAACAGGAACTCGCCGATCTCCGGAAGTTGCAGGCGTCGCATGAATGGGTGGTCGATGAGCAGGTGAGCGCCGTCGATGAACGTCGCCACCCCCGACTCGAGGGCGGCGACATGGGCGGTGGGGGAGCCGAGGGGGAGCTTGGCGCTGAGCCGGCGCTGCTCCGCGAGCAGTCCGAACTGGCAGCGCAGTTCAAGCGCTCCATCCGTCAGGGCGTGGACCGTGACGAGATCGATCGCGCTGGACCGGAGGGGGCCGGTCGCCATCGCCTTGGCGATGGCCGCCGGTCGCGCCGAGGCCGTGAGCAGGCACAGGAAGGCGCCCAAGGAGGCCTCGTCCCGATGCATCCGCTGGCCCCCTTCGACCAGCAAAACCTGACATCACGCGAGGTCGGGGTGCTGTTGCGACAAGGGGTATGTGGGTCCATGGCCGGTCCATGGCGTAGGTGGACGGCTCAGCCGCTGAAGGGCAGCAGCCGTCCCGTGGCCACGTCGAAGAAGGCTCCGGCGACCGTGACCCCCTCGTGGAGGAGTGGGAATGAGCGCACGCGTGTGAGGTCAGTGCGCAGCGCCTGCTCCTGATCGCGGTCGGTGCGGATCTCGATGGAGCGCGTGTCCACGCCGGACTTGGCCAGGATCTGCGCGTGGACCTCGGCCTCGGTGCCGGAGGCCATGCGGCAGTCCGTGTGCGGCATGACGAGGATTCGCGTCACACCGAGCAGGTGGGTGGCCAGGACGAGCGTGCGCAGGACGTCCTCGGTGACGCGTGCGCCCGCGTTGCGGATGATCTTCACATCGCCGGGGTGCATCCCGACTATGGCCAACGGCTCGATGCGCGAGTCCATGCAGGTGATGATGGCGAGGCCGCGCAGGGCCTTGCCGGTGAGGTGTGAGTCCTCGAATCCGCTGGCGTACTCCGCATTCGCGGTGAGTACGTCGGCGAACACGTCGTCGGGAAATCCATGCGTTTGGGCGAGGTCCGTCATGTCGGGATGCTAACGGCCCTACATGCGGGAGGGCACCCCGGTACCGTTTCGCCCATGCCACACCTGGAAACGGATCTCGCGATCATCGGTGCCGGCCCCGCCGGCCTTTTTGCTGCCTACTACGCGGGGTTCCGCGGCTTCTCGGCGGTCGTCATCGACGTGCTCCCCGAACTCGGCGGTCAGGTGACGGCGATGTACCCGGAGAAGGAGATCTACGACATCGCGGGCATACCCGCCATTCGGGGGCGCGAGCTCATCGACAACCTGGCCAAGCAGGCAGGCGCCTACAACCCGACCTACCTGCTGGGCAAGAAGGTCGTCTCATTGGTGAACGGTGCTGAGTCGGTGACGCTCACCTGCGACGCGGGTGACACCATCACGGCCAAGGCGGTCATCCTCTCCGGCGGCATCGGTTCGTTCACGCCGCGCCCGCTGCCCACCGGCGGCGAGTGGCTGGGCAAGGGGATGGTCTACTTCGTGCCGTCCCTGCAGGAGCATGCGGGCAAGGACGTCGTCATCGTCGGTGGCGGGGACTCGGCATTCGACTGGGCCTGGAGCCTGCGCGACATCGCCAAGTCCATCGCCATCGTGCACCGGAGGGACGCCTTCCGTGCGCACGCGAGCACGGTGGACATGGTCCGCGAGGCAGGGGTGCGACTGATCGTGAACTCCGAGGTGTCGGCGGTTGACGGCGACGAGGTGGTGCGCTCGGTGACGGTGCGCAACAAGCTCGACGGCCAGGAGGAGACACTGCCCTGTGGAACGCTGGTGGCGGCGTTGGGCTTCGTTGCGAACATCGGTCCCATCGCGGACTGGGGGCTCGACCTCGAGAAGCGGCACATCCGGGTGAATACCGCGATGTTCACCAATCTGCCGCGTGTGCTCGCCTGTGGTGACATCGCGACGTACGAGGGCCGAGTCCCCCTGATCGCCGTGGGCTTCGGCGAAGCCGCCACCGCCGTGAACAACGCGGCGCCGCTCATCGACCCCAATTTCGGCGTATTCCCCGGGCATTCATCGGGTGGCAGCGCGGAGTAGGCGACTCCCACCAGCAATGTCGTCGGGCCGTTGGTTCCGGGCCGGCTCAGCCGGCCGCCTCGACGACATCCTGCAGGGGCGTACCGGTACCGTCGCGCCGCTCACTGATCTCCGGCAGGTCCACCGGCGCCCCCTGCGGCCCGGCGAGGCGCGCCGCGGGTCCCACGATGGCCGCGAAGGCAAGGTGGTCCTCGCCCTTGCGGAAGCCATGGCAGCGCACACCGCTGGTGGCGCGGCCCTTGCCTGGATACAGCGCGAAGGGAGTGCGCTTGATGGTGCCGGGGTCGGCGCCCGGCAGTGAGCCGCGTCCGGCGGCCACCGTGACCACCTCGGCTTCCGCGGGCACGACGGTGAAGCTGATCACGCTGGCGTCGTCATCGCGATTGATGCCTGCCATGCCGCCTGCAGCGCGGCCCTGCGGCCGCACCGCGGATGCCGGGAAGTGCAGCAGCTGGGCCTGATCGGTGACGAAGGCCAGCTCGGCGTCGTCGGCCGCGTTTCCGGCTCCCACCACTTCATCGCCCTCAGCCAGGGTGATGACCTCGTAGAGGGGCTTGTTCACCTGTTCAGGCTGCACGCGCTTCACCACGCCGTTGCGCGTGCCCAGCGCGAGCGGCGCCGCGCCCTCCGCGACATCGACGATCGCGATGACACGTTCGCCCTTGTCGAAGGTCGCGGTGTCGGCGACGGGGACGCCGCCACGCAGGACGGGCGAGTTGGCGCTGTCCGTCAGCACGGGCAGCGCCACGGCAGACACGCGCGCCAGGCGCCCCCGGCTGGTGACGACACCGAATTCCCCGCGCGTCGTCGTGAGGACGCTGCCGATGATCACGTCGTGGCGGGCACGACCCCCACCGCGGGGCAGGGCCTCCGCAGTGCGTGTGCGGGCAACCAGTCCGGTGCTGGAGAGCAGCACGTGGCAGGGTTGGTCGGCTACCTCCAGGTCCGTGGTCACGGGTTCCGGTGCCTGCTCGAGCAGCACGGTGCGACGCGGCGTCCCGTGGCTGGAGGCGACCTCCGCGAGTTCGTCGGAGACGGTGCGTCTGATCAGGCGTTCGTCGGCGAGCAGGGCATCGAGTTCGGCGATCGTCCGTTGCAGCTCGGCGCGCTCCGCCTCCAACTCCAGGGTGGACAGCCGAGTGAGGCGCCGCAGGGGCATCTCCAGGATGAAGTTGGCCTGGGTCTCGGAGAGATCGAAGACCTGCATGAGGCGAGCACGCGCAGCGGCAGCGTCCTCACTCGTGCGGATGACCTGGATGACCTCGTCGATGTTCAGGATGGCGATGTGCACACCCTCAACCAGGTGGAGGCGGGTCGCGGCGCGGGCGCGACGGAATCGTGAGCGGCGCGTGATGACTTCGATGCGGTGTGCGAGGTAGACGTCGAGCATCTCGCGCAGGCCCAGCGTCTCCGGCTTGCCGTTGACCAAGGCGACGTTGTTGATCGTGAACTGCTCCTCGAGCGGAGTCGACTTGTAGAGCTGCTCGAGCACTGCCTCGGGGTTGAAGCCCGACTTGATCTCGATGATCAGGCGCAGGCCCCGCTCACCATCCGACAGGTCCATGATGTCCGAGATGCCCTGCAGGCGCTTGCTCTGCACCAGGTCCTTGATGCGCTCCATGACCCGCTCGGGGCCGACGTTGTACGGGAGCTCCGTCACGACCAGGGCTTGTCGGCGCGCGGTGACGTGCTCCACCTTGACCGTCGCGCGCATGCGGAACGAGCCCCGGCCCTCGCGGTAGGCATCGCGGATGCCGTCGATGCCGATGATGCGGCCACCCGTGGGCAGGTCCGGTCCGGGCACGAAACGCATGAGATCCGCGAGCGTGGCCTTGGGGTTCGAGAGCAGGTGGCGAGCGGCGGCGATGACCTCCACCAGGTTGTGGGGCGGCATGTTGGTGGCCATGCCGACAGCGATGCCGGCCGCACCGTTGACGAGGAGATGCGGGATCGCTGCAGGCAGCACCGTCGGCTCGGTCTCGCGTCCGTCGTAGTTCGGTGCGAAGTCGACGACGTCCTCGTCCAGACCCGCGGTCATGAGGAGGGCCGCGGATGCCAGGCGCGCCTCGGTGTACCGGTAGGCCGCGGCACCGTCATCCAGCGAGCCGAAGTTCCCGTGGCCGTCGATGAGGGGGAGGCGCAGTGAGAAGTTCTGCGCCATGCGCACCATGGTGTCGTAGATCGCGGTGTCGCCGTGCGGGTGCAGGCGACCCATGACCTCACCGACGACGCGGGCCGACTTCACGTGTCCTCGGTCCGGGCGGAGCCCCATCTCGTTCATCGTGAAGAGGATGCGCCGCTGCACCGGCTTGAGCCCGTCGCGCGCGTCGGGAAGGGCGCGGGAGTAGATGACCGAGTACGCGTATTCGAGGAACGAGCCCTGCATCTCGTCCGTGACGTCGATATCGCTGATGCGCTCGGCGATGGGGGTGCTGTCCTCGGTAGTGCGGCGTGCCATGGGGGTTCCTCCGCGCGCACCGTATCGGTTACGGCAGGATGCGCGGTCGCGCACCACGCTGGCGGACCACGAGATGGCCGTTGTGGTTGCCGGCCGCTAGCACGCTCGGCAGTGCCAGGCCCCGCTTCCAGGCCACGATGGCGGCCGCGTCGAAGGCGTCTCCGGCGCCCACCGTGGAGACCACCTCCGTGGGTTCTGCCGGCACGGTGAGCAGGCGTTGCCCGTCCCACGCACAGGCACCATCCGGGCCCAGCTTCACGATGGCGGTAGGGAAGCGCTGGCCGAGGCTCTCGGCTGCCTCCTCATGGGTGGGCAGGCCGGTGAGGGCCGTGGCCTCCAGCTCGTTGCAGATCATGAGGTCCACGCCGCTCATGGCCTCGAGCACCGCCTGGCGCCCCATGACCCCGATGAGCCGAGCGGAAGCCGGGTCGAGGGAGACGCTGGCCCCGTGCTCCTTGGCCGTCGCGATGTAGTGCAGGGCCGCGGGCCGTGAGTACTCGCGCAGCAGGAAGTATCCCGAGACATGGACGTGGTCACCGGGGAGCACCTCCATGTCGATGATGTCGGCGGGCAGACTGGCATTGGCTCCCGCCGAGGGGAACATGGTTCGCTCGCCGTCCGGGTGCACGAGTGCGACCACGGCGCCGGTGGGCCCCGGCGAGCGGACAGCCCGCACGATGACACCCTGGCGCTCGAGATCTGCAACCAGGGCTTCGCCGAGGACGTCGTCCCCGATGGCGCAGTGGAGGATGGGGCGCTCGCCTGCCACGGTCATCCAAGCGGCCACATTGGCGGACACCCCGCCCCCCGCGAATTCGATGGTGGCGCGGTTGTCGTCGCCGAAATGGATGTCGTCCTGCAGGAAGGTGAGCACGTCAACCATGACATCGCCCGCGATGAGGTACCTCATGGCCCGACGCATCCGTGGGCCGTTCCGCGCTGCAACCGGGCCCGCGCCTGGGTCGCCAGGTGACGGACGTCGATCAGGTCCTCGCCCATCCTGCAAACCTAGCTGAGCGCGGCACCCGCGCGCCGGAGCCGTGCACGTGGGAGGCTGCGGGGATGCGCTCCCCGCAGCATGTCCTGGACGAGGTACCCCCGGAGATCCGGCGCGTCCTCCTCGGCATCATGCTCAACGCCACCGGCGGCGGCCTCACCCTGTCGTTGCTCATGGTCTACCTGACGACCATCCGCGGAATGAGTCCGACGACCGGTGGCCTGCTCCTCGCCTGGGAGGCCGTGGTGGTGCTCCTCGTGGCCCCCACCGTCGGTACCCTCACCGATCGCATCGGACCGGTCCGCCTGATGGTCCCCGCGGTGCTGCTGCAGGCCCTGGGCGTCGCCGGGTGGTCCTTGGTGCACACGCCGCTGCAGGCGTTCGCAATCGCGACCTTCACCTCGCTGACCGGGGCCACGCTTTGGCCGGCACAGAGCACGCTGCTGGCCCAATTGACACCGGCCGCCCACCGCAATCGCACGTTCGGGCTGAGTTTCATGTTCCTCAACCTGGGCTACGGCGTCGGCGGGCTCGTCAGCTCGATGATCGTGCGCGACCACGATGCTCCCCGTTTCGAGTTCATGTACCGGATCGACGGGATCACCTACCTGGCGCTGGCCCTCGCCATCATCAGCGTGCGGGGCCATGCGCAGGCGGTGCATGCGGCGATCGACCGCAGTGGCAAGGACGAGGGATACCGGGAGGTCCTGCACGATCGCAGGCTCTGGTTGCTGCTGGCGGGCGGCGTGGTGATGTTCACCTGCGGCTACGGCGGATTCAACGCGGGCGTCCCCTTGTTCGCCACCACCCACGCCCACCTGAGCGTGCACTGGCTCGGGCTCGTCTACGGTGCCAACAGCTTCACCATCGTGGCCGTGCAACCGATGGTGATCCGCAGGGTGGTGGGACGCTCACGAACCCTCCTGCTGGCAAGCGTCGGGCTGCTGTGGGCGGTGTCCTGGGCCATGTTGGGCGCTTCGGCCCTGCTCCTGCCTGCGGTCCTGCTCATCCTGGGCCAGGTGGTGTTCGCCACGGGGGAGTCGATCTGGGCGCCCGTCGGCCCGACGCTCGTGAACGCCATGGCACCCGACCACCTGCGCGGACGGTACAACGCGGTCATCGGTCTCCAATGGGGTATCTCCGGCGTGCTCGGGCCGGCCATCACGGGGTTCATGCTGGGCCACGGATTGGCCACGGCGTGGTGGGTGACCATGGCCACCGGGGCTTCGGTCGGGTCCCTGCTGCTGCTGCTCCTGCGCCGGGAACTGGATCCGGTGATGGACGGGCGCGTGGCAGAATCAACGCATGACTGAAGCGGCCCAGCTCCAAAGTGACATCGATCGGACGGGCTACTACCCGGCACTCGTCATGGATGCGCTGCAGACGGCACTGGCCGGTGAGGAGATCGTCGCCTACCTCGTGCAACGCGAGCCGATCTTCGACCGCGATCAGTTGCACAGCCACGTGACGGTGTTGGCGCTCACCGCCACTCGCCTCATCGTCAGCCACGTCGATGACCACGCCCCGGACGAGACGAGCACAGTCCCCTACGCGACGGCCTCCAGCGAAGCGGTGCGGTTGCAGCGCGTCGACTCGGTCGTCGTCACGCGCATCGTGACCCAGCCCGAGAAGCATCGGCCGGGAGGGGCGCTGCGCGAACTCATGCTCACGATCGGCTGGGGTGCGGTGGCGCGCCTTGAGTTGGAGCCGGCCACCTGCGGCGACCCGCAGTGCGAGGCCGACCACGGTTACACCGGAACATCGAGCAACGACGACCTCACGGTGCGCATCAGCGAGGCAGCCGATGGCGCCGACGTGGTGGAACGCGCCCTGCAGTTCGCGGCAGCGCTGTCGGAAGCGACGTCGAGCCGTCTCCGCTGACATGCGCGCCCCGCGCTACGGCACTCGCGCCCTGACCGAGGTCCTGCCATCGGCGCTGGCCGCGCTCGACGGTCGCGACAACCCCCTCGACCTACCGGCGCAGACCCAGGTGGTGGTCGTCGTGGTGGATGGGCTGGGCCACAGGCAATTGCTGGAGGCTGCGGACGAACTGCCCACCCTGGGGCCGGCCGTGCGTGCGCAGGCTCCCATCGACGCCGCCTTCCCGACCACCACGCCAGCGGGCGTGGCCACCATCGCACTGGCCCTGCCCCCGGGTCGGCACGGCATGGTTGGAGCGACCTTCGAACTCCCCGACTTCGGCGTGGTACTCAACCCCCTCCACTGGGAGGACGACCCGCCACCGTTCGCCGTGCAGACCGAGCCGAACGTGTTCTCCCGCGCCGTCGGCATCCGCGTGTTGAGTCACGGGCCGGTCGGGTATGCCCGTTCCGGCATGACGCGAACACTGCTGGGATCCGCGGAGCAGCGTGGCTATGAACACTTCGGGGCCGCAGCCATCGAAGCGGGGCGGCGTCGACTCGATTACGTGTACCTGCCCGAACTCGACAAGGTCGGGCACGGCGAGGGCCCGCTCACCGGTCCCTGGCGGCAGTGCCTGCGCGGTATCGACGCGCTCGTCGGTCGGATCCTGCAGCGACTCCCGGACACGGCCTCGGTGCTGCTCACGAGCGACCACGGGATGGTGCGGATCCCCGATGACCACCGCATCGATGCCGACGACCCATTGCTGCAGGCCGGCGTGCGCGTGATGGCCGGCGAGCCGCGGATGCGCCAGCTCTACTGCGACGATCCTCTTGCCATCCGGGAGCGTTGGAGTCAGGTGCTGCAGGGACGCGCCACCGTGCTGCTGCGCAACGAGGCGTTGGCGCTGGGCCTCTTCGGCGAATACGACGACATGATCATCGACCGCATCGGTGATGTCATCGCGGTGGCGCAGGACGACTGGGCCATGGCGTCGGCGCTGGTGGATGCCAAGCCGTCCGGGCTCCGCGGCATGCATGGGGCCCTGACCGACGCCGAACTCCTCGTGCCCTGCCTGCTCCTGCCGGGCGTGGCATGAGCATGGCGCGCAAGGGGACTGGAAGGATGCGCCATCATGGCTGAGCTCATCTACTACTGCGGCACGATGGACAGTGGCAAGTCGACGCTGGCCCTGCAGACGGAGCACAACCACACCACGCGGGGGCGCCGTGGGCTGGTGTACACCCGCCAGGACCGCGCCGGCTCGGGCATCCTGTCGTCGCGACTGGGCCTGGAGGCGGCCGCCATTGAGGTCACCGAGGACCTGGACTTCCACCGCGACATCGTGGCGGCGCTGTCGCAGGGTCAGCGCGTCGACTTCCTCATCTGCGATGAAGCGCAGTTCTACACGCCGACGCAGATCGAGCAGTTGGCGGTCATCGTCGACAACCTGGGTATCGACGTGTTCGCGTTCGGCATCCTGGCGGACTTCCGCACCAGGTTGTTCCCCGGGTCCATGCGCTTGGTCGAACTCGCCGACCGCATCCAGGCCCTGCAGGTGGAGGCGCTCTGCTGGTGCGGATCGCGGGCCACCCACAATGCCCGCACCGTGGGCGGCGTCATGGTGGTGGAGGGGGAGCAGGTGGTGGTGGGGGACACGGACACCGACGCGGTCGTCGCCTACGAGGTCCTGTGCCGGCGACATCACATGCGGAGGGTCACCTCGCGTACCGCGCAGGCGCAGCACATGTCGCCTGAGCCGCTGCCCTTCGGACAGGCGCAGTAGCGACTACTCGTCCTGCGGGGGGGAGCCGAAGAGGATCTCATCCCAGGAGGGGACGGACTTGCGGCCCTTGCCCGGCTTCTTGCCGCCAGTGGGCGTCACCGGTGCCGACTCCTGGGGCACCGCCTCCGGGCCCACCGGCGCGGTCGGCTCGTCACGACGCTTCATGGGTAGGACGTTGTCCGCGGTCTCCTCGACGGGCTTGAACACGGGCAGGGTGGGCTTGGTGATGACTTCGCGGGTGGGCCGGGCGGCTGGCGGCGGCTCGCCCATGAGCCAGTGGGCCTCGTCGCCCACGGGCGCGATGACCGCTGCCTTGGCATCGAACAGCCAACTCGCGATGCGGCCGCCCTCATTGGTGTCGTAGGACAACTGCACCTCCCAACGGCCATCGTCAAGTCGACGGGCGTCCCAGTGGGTCTCCGTCAACGCGATGCCCAGCGGCTGCAGACGCGTGACGATGATGTCCTCGAGGGTGCCGACGCCGGAGGCGCGGCGCACCAGGGTCTCCCGGGCGCGTGTGGCGATGTGTGCGCGTTCCTGGAGGATCGGGATCGCGAAGGCCATGATGCGGGCAGCGGGTGTACCCGTCTGCTCCGCCAACTCGTCCACGTCCGCGCCCGCACGGATGCGGGCCTGGATCTCGCGCGGCGACAGGGCATAGGGACCCGCTGCCGGTGAGCTTCGCGGGATCAGCGCGGCGGCGATGCGATCGTACATGGGCAACGCCGA
>JAJXSV010000193.1 GCA_021784375.1 Actinomycetes bacterium
ATCCGGGTGTGGTGGCCAATCCCTACCCCTGGTTCGAGGAATGGCGGGCCGCGGGCGCACCCGTGTTCCACCAGGGCCTGGGCATGCACCTCGCCGCCACCTACGCCGATGCCAATGCCGTGCTGCGCTCGAAGTCGTTGGGTCGTATCTGGACGGACCGGCATCCCGACGACGTCTGGAACACCTTCAACTGGCTGCACTCCGATTCCATCCTGGAATCCGAGCCGCCCAAGCACACCCGGCTGCGCGCTCTCGTAGCCAAGGCCTTCACGCGCGGGCAGATCGAACGCATGCGACCCGTCGTGCTGCGGCTCACCGATGAACTGCTGGACGCGGCTGCACGGAAGCAGGCGCTGGAGGGCAACTTCGATCTCATCGCGGACTACGCCGAACCGCTGCCGGTGGCCATCATCGCTGAGTTGCTCGGTGTTCCGGAGGACCAGCGTGACAATCTGCGGGATTGGTCGCAGCGCATCGTGCGCATGTACGACTATCGACGCACGCCGGAGGACGAAGCGAAGGCGCAACTGGCCGCCGATGCATTCGCGGAGTTCATGAAGCGCATCGTTGACGAACGTCGCGCGCATCCCGGTGACGACCTGCTGACGGCCTTGGCCGAGGTGGAGGCGGCCGGGGAGCGGCTCAACGAACGTGAGCTGATCGCCACCGCTGTGCTGCTGCTCAATGCCGGCCACGAGGCCAGCGTCAACGGCTTCGGCAACGGCTTCATGCAGCTCTTCCGACATCCAGACGCGCTCGCGCAAATGACGGCGAATCCGTACGCGCTGGCGGACACCGCCATCGAGGAGATGCTGCGCTTCGATTCCCCACTGCAACTCTTCGAGCGCACGGCCAAGGAGGACGTCGAGATCGGTGGCGTGCTGGTGGCCAAGGGGGCGAAGATCGCGGCGCTGCTGGGCTCGGCCAATCGTGATCCGCAGATCTTCGAAGGCGCCGATCGTTTCGACATTACGCGTGATCCCAACAACCACATCGCCTTCGGCGCCGGCATCCACTTCTGCCTCGGTGCTCCGCTCGCGCGCCTCGAGCTCTCCATCACCGTCCCTCGCCTGCTCGAACGCCTGCCGCAACTGCATCTGGTGCAGGAGCCGGTGCAACGCGAGACCTTCGTGCTGCGGGGCTTCCACCGCATGCTGGTGGCTGCCTGAGCCCGCGGGCCACGCACACCCCGGCGTAGAGTTGCCGCTACGACACTGGGACCCGAGCGGCCCGGATGCATGGGAGGCGCGCACATGGCCGAGCCAATGGGAAGCCCGCGCCTGCGTGTAGGGCTCATCGGTGCAGGGCGTGCCGGCACCGTTCTGGCCCGCGCCTTTGAACGCGTCGGTCACCACTGTGTGGCCGTCAACGCGGTGTCGGACGCCTCGCGTGAGCGGGCGGCGCGCATGCTGCCATCTGCCGATCTCATGGATCCCATCGCGCTCTGCGCCACTGTCGACCTGATCATCGTGGCCGTGCCTGACGATGTCATCGGTGCCGTGGTCAACGGGCTGGTGGCGGCGGACGCCATCTCGGAACGTCACATCGTGATGCACATGTCCGGACGCCATGGCACGCAGGTCCTGGCCCGCGCCGCGGCAGCGGGCGCCACCGTCTTCGCCGCCCATCCCGCCATGACGCTGCACGCGAGTGCCGAGGACGTGGAACGCCTGCAGCATTGCCCCTTCGGGGTCACCGCGCAGGAAGAGGCCCTGCCCATCGCCCTGGCGCTGGTTTACGAGATCGGTGGGGTGCCCACGGCCATCGCTGAAGCTGATCGGGTGCTGTACCACGCGGCGCTGGCGCATGCGTCCAACCACACCGTCACCCTGCTGGGGCAGAGCATGGAGATGCTGCAGTCCATTGGCATCGAGCAGGCCGGCGATTACGTGCGATCGCTGGTGGCCACGACGGTGGAGCGCGCGCTCCTGGAAGGTGATGCAGCGCTCACTGGTCCCATTGCGCGTGGCGACTGGGCCACCGTGCGCGCGCATCTCGAGGCGCTCGCCGCCAGCACGCTGCCCCCAACCACAACATCCACCTACCGTGCCCTGGCCGAGGCAACCGCCGCGCGTCACGGCAAGCATCTGGAAGTGTGACCGATGACCGAATTGTTGCGAACGCGTGCGGAGCTTGCGGCCTGGTTGGCCTCCACCGGAGGAACCCGGGCCGTGGTGCTCACTATGGGTGCGCTGCACGCCGGCCATGAGTCGCTCATGAAGGCCGCACGAGCCGAAGTTGGCGACGCCGGCACAGTGCTCACCACCATCTTCGTGAATCCCGCGCAGTTCGGTCCCAACGAGGATTTCGCCCGCTATCCGCGAACCCTCGATGCCGACCTGGCGCGCTGCGTCGCCAACGGGATTGACGCGGTCTTCGCACCCGATGAGGTGGAGGTGTATCCACCGGACGAGGAGATCACGGAGTACGAGCCCGGCCCCTTGGCCAACGAGCTCGAGGGAGCCGCGCGTCCAGGCCATTTCGCTGGCGTGCTCAAGGTGGTTTCACGATTGCTGCTGCTCACCGACGCCGACGTCACCTTCTTCGGCGAAAAGGATTACCAGCAACTCACCTTGGTGCGCAGGCTGCTGCAGATGGAACCCCGTCTCGCCAAGTGTCGCGTGGTTGCCGTTCCCATCATGCGCGGTCCGGATGGGTTGGCGCTGTCTTCCCGCAACCGCTACCTCAGCGAAGAACAACACGCGCAGGCGCTGGCCATCCCCGAAACCATCGCACTTGTACGCCAACTCTGCGCTGACGGACTGACGGGGGAGCAGGCCGCGCAGGTGGGGCGAGGATTCCTCAAGACCTCACCGGGGGTGACCGTGGATTACGTCGTGGTGCGCTCAGTGGGGCTGGGGATCGCTCCAGCGGTGGGTGAGGCCCGGGTGCTGGTCGCTGCGCGCGTCGGTGACACCCGGTTGCTGGACAATGGCCCGGTGATCATCAAGGGGCACGAAGCATGAAGATTGTTCCGCGGCTGAGTGCCGCCCAACCGGGTTGGTTCGCCGAGGCCGATGTCGTGGTCATCGGTTCGGGCATCGCCGGTCTCACCACGGCCATTCGTGCCCGCAACGCCGGGCGCCGCGTCATCCTGGTCACGAAGGATGTCGTCGACGCGGGATCCACGCGCTGGGCGCAGGGGGGTATCGCTGCGGCGCTTGATCCCTCGGACTCCGCCAAGGAGCACTTCGATGACACCATCGCCGCTGGGGCCGGTCTCTGCAACGAGCAGGCGGTGCGCACGCTTGTCACGGAAGGTCCGGTTGCGATCCACGGGCTGATCGGTCTGGGCGCACAGTTCGACACCACGGCCTCCGGCGAACTTGCACTCACTCGCGAAGGCGGACACCATCGGGACCGCATCATCCACGCCGGCGGGGATGCCACGGGCGCAGAGGTTTCGCGTGCGCTCGTAGCCGCCGTCGAGAAGGTCCGTGACGTCGAACTCATCGAACATGCGCTGGCACTCGACCTGCTGCTGGATGCCACGGGCGCGGTGCAGGGCATCACTCTGCACGTGATGGGTGAAGGCCGGCGCGATGGAGTCGGCGCCGTATTGGCACCGGCAGTCGTCATCGCCACCGGCGGCATCGGGCAGGTCTTCTCACAATCCACAAATCCCCGTGTTGCCACTGGTGACGGCATTGCGCTGGCCCTGCGCGCGGGAGCGCTCATCACGGACAGCGAGTTCGTGCAATTCCATCCCACAGTGCTGTACACCGGCCCCGAGGCCAAAGGGCAACAGCAACTGGTCTCCGAGGCCGTGCGCGGCGAAGGCGCTCGTCTGGTTGATGCATCGGGCAATCACTTCATGGAGCAGGTGCACCCACTGGCGGATCTCGCTCCGCGCGATGTCGTTGCCAAAGCCATCATGCGCCGCATGCGTGCCGAGCGCTCACGCCACGTTTGGCTCGACGGGCGCCACATCGGTGACCGCTGGCCCTCCCGCTTCCCCACCATCTTCGACGCGCTCATGGCCGAGGGCATCGATCCTCGGGACGCCATGATTCCGGTTGCCCCTGCTCAGCATTTCCACTCCGGTGGCATCCATACAGACCTTGAGGGCCGCACCTCGATCGAAGGGCTCTTCGCCTGCGGTGAAGTGGCCTGCAGTGGCGTACATGGCGCCAACCGGCTGGCTTCCAATTCTCTGCTCGAGGGCCTCGTCTTCGCCGAGCGCATCGGACGTTTCCTGGGCCAATCGCTGCCCGAGCGGCGCGAGCCCGTCAGCCCTGGCGGCACGGCCGGCCTCCTCAGCGAGACGGCGCGTTCGGTGATCCAATCCACCATGACCGAGGGCGCGGGCGTGCTGCGTTCCGGGGATTCACTGTCGATCAGCACTTCGGTGCTGGAATCGATGACCTTCACCCCTGCCACCGAACAGAGTGCGGCGGCCTGGGAGACCACCAACATCCATGCGGCCGCCAGCGCCATTGCCTACGGCGCCGCCATGCGCACCGAGACCCGCGGTTCGCATTGGCGTGAGGACTTCCCGAAAACCGATGACGAACACTGGCGTGTGCGCATCGCGGTACGAATGAATGCGGACGGCAGCCTGTCGCACGACACGATCGGAGTTGACGCATGACCGCTGTACTCGAGACAGGCATTGCCCAGCAGTTGGCGGCTGGTGGGCTCGATGCCGCGGATGTGGTCTCCCTCATCAAGTGGGCGATCGTCGAGGATCTCGATGGCGGCGAAGATGTCACGTCGGTTGCGACTATCCCCGCGCAGCAGCGTTCTGCGCTCGATCTCGTGGCCCGACAGGACGGAGTCACGAGCGGCGTCTGGGTGGCTGCGGCGGTCTTCGACGTTGTGAGCAAGCATGATGCGGACATCCAGGTGCATGTGGCCGATGGCACCGTCGTGAAGGTTGGTGAGTCGCTGCTCACCATCGTCGGCCGCACGCGCGATCTGCTGCTGGGCGAGCGCACGGCCCTCAACTTCTTCGGCAACCTCTCCGGTATCGC
>JAJXSV010000194.1 GCA_021784375.1 Actinomycetes bacterium
TGCCGCCGAACATCGTCACCGATAGCACCAGCATCATGAGCAGGGTGGTGGAAGCGTTCTTCGATTTGGGGGCGCGGAAGTGCGGCACCGCATTGCTGATGGCCTCGACGCCGGTGAGCGCCGTACACCCGGAGGCGAAGGCCCGTAGCAGCAGGATGGCACCCGTGAATGAGGTCAGCTGCTGGACGCGGTGGAATTCCACGTTGGCGGTGGGGGCCACGAGTGGCTGGCCGGTGAAGTACTTGAAGGCACCCCAGCCCACCAACACCATGATGCTGGCGATGAAGCCGTAGGTGGGGATGGCGAAGGCGGTGCCGGATTCACGGACACCGCGCAGGTTCATCACCGCCAGGACGGCGATGCAGGTGAGCGTGATGGGCACCGCATGCGGCGCAATGGACGGGAAAGCGGAAGCGAAGTTGGCCACGCCGGAGGAGATGGACACGGCCACCGTCATGATGTAGTCGATCATGAGCGCACTGGCCGCGATCAGTGCCGGCGTCACGCCGAGATTGGCGCGGGACACCGCGTAGGCGCCGCCGCCGCTGGGGTACGCGTAGCAGGTCTGCCGGTACGACATCACGATGATGATGATGAGAGCGGCCACTGCAGCAGCGATCCAGGGCGCCTTGAGCGCCCAAGCGACGCCGCCGAGGCCCAGCACCAGCAGGATTTCATCGCTCGCGTACGCCACCGATGACAGCGGGTCACTGCAGAGGATGGGCAGGGCCATCCACTTCGGCATCAACTGCTCGGAGGCCCGGGCAGTTCCGATGGGACGACCGACGACGACACGCTTGAAGGTGGAGGCCACAACTCAGTTCTAGCCCTGCGCCGACCCAGCAGTTGACGCTGAGCGGTCGCTTTACGCAATCAGGTTTCGAGGGCCGGACTTCTTGACGGCATCCTTACGCCGGTTGGTACATACAGGCCGAATCCTCGGCCAGCACATCACCGGTCTCTGCCCAGGCCCGTGCACGCGATCCACCACAGAGGTCGGAGTACTCGCACCTCCCGCAGCGGCCGGAGAACCTGGAGGCCCGGATGTCCTGCAGGATCGGGGTATCCCGGTAGATCACCGCCAAGGGCTTGTCACGCACACTGCCCAACTCGAGCGGCAGGAAGCCGGCGGGATACACCTCACCGTCGTAGGCGATGAACACAATGCCCTTACCATCCCGGGTCGCGGCCGTGTGCGCTGACGGGCGCTCCTTGGTGGTACCGCACTTCTCGCGCAGCTCGCGGGAAAGTCGTTGGTAGAGCCCGCTTTCCGGAGCCGGTCCACCGTCACGACGGGTCTTGACGACGCGGCGGAAGAAGGGGCCCTCGACCGTGCGCACGATGAAGCCGTATTGCGATGCGTCCCAAAGGAAATGGCACACATCCTCATGCTCAGACGGACTGAGCGCTCCGGTGGCGACGCCGCGCCCGACGTGCACCAGGAAGAAGACCTCCCAGATGTCCACCTGCAGGTCCACCAGGATGCGTGCGATTTCCGCCAACTCGTCGACGTTGTCGCGCATGACCGTGGTGTTGATCTGCACCTTGAGGCCGGCCTCCTTGAGGCGCTTGATGGCATCGAGCGTCTTGGGGAAGTGGCCGGGAATACCGCGGACGCCTTCGTGGGTCGCGGCGCGCGCGCCGTCCAGGGAGATGGACACCGCGTTCACCCCGGTGGCGGCGATGCGATCGATGGCCTCGTCGGTGAGCATGGGCGTCACCGAGGGCGAGAGCGCCACCGGGATGCCAAGGGACTTGGCGTAATCAACCAGTTCCCACAGGTCTTCACGAAGCAGGCAGTCACCGCCCGTCATGACGAGAATGGGATAGGGACGCCCGAAACCCGCGACCTGATCGATGAGGTCGACGCCCTCCTGATGGGTGAGCGTGCCGGGCAGGGTGTTGGGCGTGGCACTGGCTCGGCAGTGATGACAGGCCAGCTGGCAGGCCCGGGTGGTCTCCCAGAAGACGAGCATGGGTCGCTGGTCGTAGTTCACACCGCTCATGAGCTGGCTCCGATTCGTTCCGCAACGGCTTGCGATTTGATGAGGCAGGAGGCGACACCTATGCCGCGGTAGCCGGCGCCGATGACATGCAGGCCCGGCAGCTTGGCCAGCTGCGCGTCGATGACGGCCAGGCGCTGGGCGTGGCCCACCGTGTACTGCGGCATGGCCTGGGGCCAGCGCTGCACGGTCGAGGAAATGGGCTGACCCTTGATACCCATGGCAAGCACCAGTTCCGCGTGGGCGCGCACCGCGATCTGCTCATTGCTCATGCCCACCCAGGCCTCGTCGCCATAGCGTCCGACGGAGGTGCGGATGTACGTGACGTCGTCGCCGACCGGCGTGCCGCTTCCGGAGGGAGTGAGCACCGCTCGTCCCCACTTCTGGTCCAGCCAGGTGCAGCCGACGATGAAGCGGCCGTCGACGGCCGGTACCAGGAAGCCGGTTCCGCGCTGGCTCTGATCGATGGCGGACGACGGGTACATGAAGGTGACATTGGCGACGCTGGCGTAGGGAATGCCTGCAAGCGCATCGGCGAGGGTGCTGTCGACATCGCGTAGGAGCGCCGCCGCTTCGAAGGCCGGCGTGGCCATTACGACATGGTCGGCCTTGAATTCACGGCCGTCCTCGGTCCGCAGTCTCCAGCGTCGTTTGCCACGCTCGATGGCTACCACTTTCACCGCCCGCTCGATGCGAGCAGAACTGTGTCTGACCAGGGCATCAACGATGGCGTTCATACCGCCCGGGAAGTTGATGAGGGTGGGCGTGGGCGCCACGGCTGGTTTCTTGGCAGAACGCTCGCGCATGGTGAGGTAGATACTGCGCGCCGGCTTGAGGATGGCGGCCACTTCGGGCACGGCACTGCTGGCGCTCAGCACATGTGCGCGTCCGGCGTAGATGCCGCCCAGCAGCGGATCAACGAGCTTGTCGAAGACCTCACGGCCCAGACGTGGTCGTAGCAACTGGCCAACCGTGGGATCGGCTGGACGCGGTAGCCGCGGCAGGACGAAATCCGCGGCCGCACGCAGCAGCCCCGACCAACTGATGAGGCCGGAGGTAATGAGCGGCATCAACTTCTCGGGCACGCCGAAGAGCGTGGCCGGTGGAAGCACCCGCAGGCGGTCGCGCGTCCAGACGAAGGACCCACGGGCCGTCGGCGCCTGAATGCGGTCGGCGAGCCCCAGCTCCTCGAGCAGCGCACGAACAGCGGGGTCACGGATGAGCAGCGCATCCGGCCCGGCGTCGATGACCCGCCCGCCGATGTCGTTGGCAGCGATCTTGCCGCCCAGCCCCGCACTTGCCTCCAGCAGGATCACTTCCGGCGCGTCCGCCAGCTTGGACAGGGCGTAGGAGGCGGCCAGACCGGAGACACCACCGCCCACGATGACGACCTTGCGATGGCCCATCACTCGGGAGTCCCAGCGGCGCGGGCCGCAGCGGGCAGGGCCTTGGCAAAGCGCTGCAGGGCACGCTCATCGTGCTGCGAGGAGACGAACCAGGCCTCGTAGGCCGAGGGCGGAATGCTGATGCCGTTGTCGAGCAGCGAACGGAAGAAGCGGCCGAAGGCAGCCGTGTCCTGGCGCTGCGCGATGTCGAAGTCCGTCACCTCGGCATCGAGGAAGAAGCAGGAGAAGAGGTTGCCAACATGCTGAACGCGGTGCGGAACGCCGGCGGTGGTCAGTGCCTCATCCATGAGTTGCATGGCCGTCGCCGCGGCCGCGTCGCACTGCGCGTACACCTCGGCATCGCAGGCCAGCAGGGTGGTGAGGCCGGCCGTTGCGGCCACCGGATTGCCGCTCAGGGTTCCCGCTTGGTAGACCGGTCCCAGCGGTGCCAAAAGCGACATCACCTCACGACTTCCCGCCAGGGCTGCCAAGGGATAGCCGCCGCCGATGACCTTGCCGAAGGTGACGAGGTCGGGCTTCCAGCGGGGCTGCAGCAGGCCGTACCAACCAGCCGCGGAGAGACGGAATCCCGTCATGACCTCATCGATGATGAGCAGTGCGCCATGCGCTGCGGTGACCTCGCGCAGGAAACCGTTGAAGTCGTCGACAGGCAGGAATACGCCGGCATTGGCCGGCACCGCCTCCACAATCACGGCCGCGACTTCGGCGCCGCGCGTGGCAAAAAGTTGCTGCAGGGCCTCGCGATCGTTGTAGCGAAGCACCACGGTGTCCTGCACTGCGCCCGGCGTGACACCCGGGGAATTGGGCAGGCCCAGGGTGACCACACCGGAACCAGCAGACACCAGCAGGGCATCGCTGTGACCGTGGTAATTGCCCGCGAACTTCACGATCAGATGGCGGGAGGTGGCCGCGCGGGCCAAGCGCACCGCCGTCATCACCGCTTCCGTGCCCGAGGACACGAAGCGCACCATGTCCGCCGCGCCATAACGGCGCACGATCTCCTCCGCGAGCAGCACCTCAGCGGGGTTCGGTGCGCCGAAGGAGGAGGAATTGCGCATCACCTGCTCGACCGCATCCGTCACCCGCGGATCGGCGTGCCCGAGGATCATCGGGCCCCAGGAGAGGACGAAGTCGACGTACTCGTTGCCATCGACATCCCGCACATAGGGGCCGTGACCGGACACCAGATAGCGCGGATGGCCACCGACGGCACGGAAGGCGCGCACGGGCGAGCTGACACCGCCGGGGATCACGCGCTCTGCGCGCTCCTGCCAGGCCCGGGACCCTGTGATGTTCACTTGCCCTCCTTCAACCACTGCGCAACCTCCGTCGCCCAGTAGGTCACGATGATGTCGGCACCTGCACGGCGCACCGAGGTGAGCGCCTCCATGATCGCAGCCCGGCGGTCGATCCAGCCCTTCTCGGCGGCGGCTTCGATCATCGAGTACTCGCCGGAGATGACGTACGCGGCCACCGGCACATCGGAACTGGCGTGGGTGTCGGCGATGATGTCGAGATACGGCAGTGCTGGCTTG
>JAJXSV010000195.1 GCA_021784375.1 Actinomycetes bacterium
TTCGTCCGCGTGGTCGGAGCAGCGGGAGGAGCGATCGTCGTGGGTCGCGACATGCGGCCAAGCGGCCCCGAGCTCATCGAGGCCTTCGCTGACGGTGCCACCTCACAGGGTGCTGACGTCATCCTCATCGGCCTGGCGTCCACGGACGGCCTGTACTTCGCCTCCGGGCAACTCAGCCTGCCCGGTGCCATGTTCACGGCCAGCCACAACCCCGCCAAGTACAACGGCATCAAGATGTGTCGGCCGGGCGCGGCGCCCGTGGGCCAGGACACGGGACTGCGCGAGATCAAGCAGATGATCCGCGACAGCATTCCCGCGTACGCGGGTCCACGTGGTCGCATCCGCGAGCAGGACATGACCGGGGCCTACGCTTCCTTCCTCCGCGGACTGGTCGACATCGCTGGGGTGCGACGGCTCAAGGTCGTCGTCGACGCTGGCAACGGCATGGGCGGGTACACGGTTCCCGTGGTGCTACAGGGGCTGCCGCTCGAGATCGTCCCCATGTACTTCGAGCTCGACGGCACCTTCCCCAACCATGAGGCGAACCCCATCGACCCGGAGAACCTGCGTGACCTGCAGGCGGCCGTCATCGCACACGGCGCCGACATCGGGCTCGCCTTCGACGGCGATGCCGACCGATGCTTCGTGGTGGATGAGCGCGGGCGCATCGTGGACCCGTCGACGCTCACCTCGCTCATCGCAGTGCGTGAATTGGCGAAGCACCCGGGCGCCCACGTGATCCACAACCTCATCACGTCCGCTGCGGTGCCGCAGATCATCACCGAACACGGGGGCATCCCCGTGCGCACGCGTGTGGGCCATTCGTTCATCAAGCAGCGGATGGCGGAGACCGGTGCGGTGTTCGGTGGCGAGCATTCGGGGCACTTCTACTTCAGCGACTTCTGGAACGCGGACTCGGGCATGCTCGCGGCCCTGCACACGCTCAGTGCGCTGGGCAACACCCCAAGCGGCACAGCGCTCTCATCCATGCTGGCGCCCTATGAGCGCTACGTGATGTCGGGTGAGATCAACTCCCGCGTCGACGACGCAGCGGCCAAGGTGGCTGCAGTGCGCTCGGCCTTCGCGGCCCGCACTACGACCGATGAGCTCGACGGTGTCACCTTCGACGGTGACGGCTGGTGGTTCAACCTGCGCTCCAGCAACACCGAGCCCCTGCTGCGCCTGAACGTGGAGGCGCCCACTGCGGAACAGGTAGCGGCGATCGTCGACGAAGTCCTGGCAATCGTGAGGAACTGACGTGCTCGAGGATGTCATCGCCTGCCCCAATCCGGATCACGGCACCCTGGTCCGTGAGGACGACGCCTACACCTGCGAGGTCTGCGGCGCGACCTTCGAGGTACGGAACGGCATCCCGGTCCTGCTCCCGACCGGAGCCGCCGACAATGGCTGACGATCTCCTCCTCGACGACGTCGAGGCGTTGCTCGCCGCCGACCCGGGCGAGATGCTGCGGGCCACGGCGACGACGGGTGCGCAGATCCGGACCGGCATCCGGGAGACGGACCCCCGGACCATCGCCGAGCTCGTGGCCGCGGGTACTCCACGCGCCATCGTCGTCACCGGCATGGGCGGTTCCGGCATCTCCGGTCAGATCATCGCTGCACTGGCCAACACGCAGTCGCCGATCCCCGTGGTCTCGCACCGCGGCTACCTGCTGCCCGCGTGGGTGGGCGGCCGGGACATGGTGATCGCGCTCTCCGCGAGCGGTCGCACCGAGGAGACCATCGCGGCAGCGGTCGAGGCAGCCAGGCGCGGCAGCATGCTCGTGTGCATCACGGCCCCCGGCTCTCCGCTCGCCGACGTCGTGCACGGCGCCCACCACGCATGGCACCTCCCGGTCGACGTCCAGGGACGCATGCCGCGGGCCTCCATGTGGACGCTCCTGACCCCCCTGCTCATGATCGGCCACGCCCTCGGCGTGTGCAGTGCCGACGAAGCCTCCCTGCTGCAGGCCGCGGATGTGGCCGACGACATGTCCTCGCGCTGCGGCGTCTCGGTGCCCGCCGCGGCCAACCCGGCCAAGCAACTGGGGCTGGAGTTCGCCGAATCGCTGCCGATGATCTGGGGCACGGGCGAGGTCGGTCCCGTCGCCTCCTACCGGGCCATCTCGCAGCTGGCGGAGAATGCCAAGATGCCCGCCATCCACGGCGAGATCCCGGAGTCGCAGCACAACCAGGTGGTGGTGTTCGACGGTCCCTACGCCGGCGGCAACAGCGTCGACGACCTCTTCCGTGACCGCGCTGACGATGCGCCGCGCAGCTTCCGCCTGGTGGTGCTGCGCGACAGCCTCGAGCACCCGCAGATGGCGAAGCGTGCCGTCATCGTCGAGGCCATCGCGGCCCGCCGGCAGGTCCCGGTCACCGAGGTGGCGGCGGAGGGCCAGCACATCCTGCACCGGCTGGCCTCACTGATCACGCTCACGGACTGGGCGAGCGTCTACGCGGCGCTCGCGCTGCACATCGATCCCACTCCGATCGGCCCCATCGACGAGCTCAAGCTGAAGCTCGCGGCCAGCGCCACCTGATCGGCCGCTATGAGCAGCGCAGGAGGAACCCGCACGGTGGTCGCCGCGTTGGGAGCCAATCTCGGCATCGCCGTCTCGAAGTTCATCGCCTTCGGCTTCACGGGGTCCTCATCCATGCTCTCCGAGGCCGTGCACTCGGTTGCCGACTCCGGCAACCAGTTGTTGCTCCTCTCGGGCGGTCGGCGGTCACGACGTGAGGCCTCGGCGCAGCACCAGTTCGGCTACGGCCGCGCGCGCTACCTCTCGGGCTTCGTGGTGTCGGTCGTGCTCTTCGTGCTCGGCGGCCTGTTCGCACTGTACGAGGGCGTGCACAAGATCGCCCACGCCGGCCACGTCGAGGACGCACGGATCGCACTCGCCGTGCTGGTCGTGGCCATCATCCTGGAGGGCCTGTCGTTCCGCACCGCCGTGCAGGAGGCCAACCGGGACCGCGGCCCACGCGGATTCATCCGGTACCTGCGAGAGAGTCGTGCCCCCGAGATCCCGGTGATCCTCATGGAGGACGCCGGTGCCCTGCTGGGACTCGTCTTCGCCCTCGTCGGGGTGGGCATGGCCTCCCTCACGCATGACGCTCGTTGGGATGGACTGGGCGCAGTCGCCGTCGGTGTGCTGCTCGTCTGCGTTGCCGCCTTCCTGGCCGTCGAGACCTCCAGCCTGCTGCTCGGCGAGGCCGCGCTGCCCGAGGAGGAACTGGCGATCCGCGAAGCCCTGCAGGCGTCGGAGCTGGTGGACCGCGTCATCCACCTGCGGACCATGCACGTGGGTCCCGACGAACTGCTGGTGGCCGCGAAGATCGCCATCTCCTCGACAAGCAGTGCACGCGAGATCGCACGGGGGATCGATGACGCGGAACGCGCACTGCGCGCACGCGTGCCCACCGCAAGGTACGTGTTCCTCGAACCCGACCTCGACCGCCTTCTCTGACCACGGCATGATGACGTCGCATGGGCGTCACACGACTGGAGAACATCCACTTCGCCGCGGGTGACACCTGCCTGTACATGGCCGTGGACATGCTCGTGCTGCCACCCGACACCGACCCCGTGGTGCTGGCGGGGGATGGCCACGACGCCGCACTCACCCACTCGACCTCGTGGCGTTGGACCGATGGCGGCGTGGTGCTCACCTTCGCCCAGGTGTTCCCCGATGGCTTCGACCTGGCGGCACACACGCCGGTGACCCGTGTCCACGTCGACGACATCGCGCACCTGCCGAGCGTGGAATGCCATGCGGTGCGCCACCTCTACTTCCTGCTGCACACCGATGAGGAGGTGGCGGCCGCGCCCGGGCTCGCCCAGTTCTGGCGCTTCGCGGCAGCGGTGGCGGACCACCACCACCCAGCCGTAGCGGGCCTGCTGCCGGGGCAGCACCCGCGTTGACGCCGGGCGTCCGCGCGAGCGCTGGAGGGGTCCGGAGGCTGGTGCGCTGGTAGCATGCCGGCGTTACGCGAACCATCGAAGTCTCGTGCCGTTCGTCTCCCCGACCGTCCTTGCCTGGAGACCCCCATGTCCGTTGACCCGATGCCCACCGTCACCACCGCCGCGAACGGCCTCCAGTACACCGTCCGTGACCTCTCGTTGGCAGGGTTCGGGCGCCACGAGATGCGCCTGGCCGAGCACGAGATGCCGGGTCTGATGTCGATGCGCACCGAGTACGCCGACGCTCAGCCGCTCAAGGGCGCGCGCATCACGGGTTCGCTGCACATGACGATCCAGACCGCCGTGCTCATCGAGACGCTCACCGCCCTGGGGGCCGAGGTGCGCTGGGCCTCGTGCAACATCTTCTCCACCCAGGACCACGCCGCGGCCGCCGTGGTGGTGGGCCCCACCGGCACCGTGGCTGACCCGCAGGGCGTGCCCGTGTTCGCCTGGAAGGGCGAGACGCTCCCCGAGTACTGGTGGTGCACCGAGCAGATCCTCCGGTGGCCGGACGGCAAGGGCCCGAACATGATCCTCGACGACGGCGGCGACGCCACGCTGCTCGTGCACAAGGGCCGCGAGTACGAGATCGATGGTTACGTGCCCGACCCGGAAACCGCCGAGTCCGAGGAGTTCAAGGTCGTCCTCGGCCTGCTCCAGCGCTCGCTGCGCGAGGACCCGTCCCGTTGGACCGACATCGCCTCCGGCATCCTCGGCGTCACCGAGGAGACCACGACCGGCGTCCACCGCCTGTATGAGATGTTCCGTGATGGCAAGCTCCTGTTCCCGGCCATCAACGTCAACGACTCCGTCACCAAGAGCAAGTTCGACAACAAGTACGGCTGCCGACACTCACTCATCGACGGCATCAACCGGGCCACCGATGTGCTCATCGGCGGCAAGGTGGCCGTGGTGTGCGGCTACGGTGACGTGGGCAAGGGCTGTGCGGACTCGCTGCGCGGCCAGGGTGCCCGGGTCAT
>JAJXSV010000196.1 GCA_021784375.1 Actinomycetes bacterium
CAGGTCCCCTGTCATCTCCGCGACCATCAACATCATCGCCAAGGGCGCGTGCGCGATGGCACCGAACACGGCCACCATGCCGACGAAGATGAAGATGTCGGGTGAGGCGCTCAGGGTTCCCTCGAGGTGGAAGGGTGCCTCGATGGACTCCGCCACCCGCCAGGCCGCCGCGCCCAGGGTTGCGCCGATCACCATGCCTGGTCCGAACACACCGCCTGAACCTCCGGACCCGATGGACAGGGAGGTCGCCACGATCTTGCCCAACGGCACCAGCACGACAATGAGTAGCGGCAGGGACATCACGTACTTGGCGGAGAACATCTGTGAGACCGTGCCATAGCCGGTGCCGAGCACTCCCGGGATGACCAGGCCCATGGCGCCCACCACCAGTCCCGCGAGCGCCGGACGCAGCCAATCCGGAATGCGCCGCATCGCTGCGAAGCGCCGCGCCGTGCCGTAGAACGTGGCGGCGTACATGCGTGCGACATACCCAGCGGCGACGCCAAGCAATGCGAACAGTGGAAATTGGGCAGCTGTGCCGAAGCCGACCGCCATATGAGTGCCGAAGATGGGTTGGAAGCCGATCACCGTCCCATAGACAAGGAATCCCGACACGGAGGCAACCAGACTCGGCATCAATGCATCGGCCTCAAGGTCATCGGTGTAGAGCAACTCCACACCCAGCAGCGCACCACCAAGGGGTGCACGGAAGATTGAGGCGATGCCCGAGGCCATGCCGGCGGTTACCAGCAGCCGCGCCTGCTCAAGCGGTAGACGCATGCGACGGGCGAGGAACGATGCGGCGCCGGCGCTGATCTGTGCGGTAGGACCCTCACGACCGCCAGAGCCTCCGGAGCCGATAGTGATCGCGGAAGCAATGAGCTTCACGAATACCACGCGGGCACGGATACTTGTTGGGTCTTCATGGATGGCATTGATGGCCGCATCGGTGCCGTGACCCTCGGCCTCGGGCGCGAACTTGAACACGATGAACCCGGCGAGCAGCCCGCCCAGCGCGACCACCAAAGGGATGGCCCAGGGCCGCAGGAACACCGACGCGGGATGCCCACCGCCCTCGCCCAACGTTGTGGCTGGCGTGTATCCGCCAAGATGCGTCAGGAAGAAGTGCGTGCCCCATTGGATTGCTGCCGTGAAGATCAAGGCTCCAAGGCCGGCGACGACCCCGATGGGCACCGACAGCCAGAGGATGTGTGCATCACCGCCGTAGCGGTGGCGTGGCGGACGGTCACGGAATGTGAACCGCGTGCCCAATCGGCCGGCCAGCGAGAACCTGGCAATACGATCCGAGCGAAAGGGGTTGGACATCGTTCCACCTGTGTATAGCGTCAATTGTTGTATTGTGACACATGTTTGGAGGTGGCCAGTGAGCGATCGCGAGGTTGGAGGCGCAGCCGAAGCCGCCGCCGCAGTGATTCCAGGGTCACGTGCGATGCTCGCCGTTATCGCTCGCTCCCTGTCGCCCTTGCACGGCCAGGTCACGGTCCCACAGTTCCGAATTCTCGTAATCCTTGCTGACAGCAACGTTGCCTTGCGAAGCGGTGACCTGGCAAAGGCACTCGATGTGCACCCCTCCACGCTTGTGCGTATGGCGGATCGACTGGTCGCCCGCGGTCTGATCCGGCGCAGTGAGAACAGCGCCAGCCGCCGCGAAACCCTGATCGAACTCGAACCTGCCGGCCTCGACGTCGTTCGCACCGTGACACGCCGGCGTCAGCGCGACCTGCGGCGCATTCTCGAGCGCATGACATCGGGGGAGCGGGCTGCGTTCGTCGACGCCATGCAGTCCTTCACGCGCGCGGCAGCCGCCGACGCTGACGCCGACCTCACCTCATTCGGCCTCTGAACTGTCCGTCGGAAGCCGTGTGGAACCCACACGACCCGAGCGATGGGCACGTCGTGCCGAGGTCGGATCTGACAGACCAATCCCGGGCGCGGGTCCGCCTGCCCTATTGCCAAGCAGGGCGCCGGTGGACACTCGCACCCAGCGCCGGGCTTCTGGCGTGATGGGCCGCGTGCCGAGCGGAGTGGATATGAAGGCAACAGTGCACGGTCAGGACCCCTCGTTGGGCTCAGGACGGGAGTGGCTGCTGCTGTTTCGCATTGGGGGAGTCGCGGCCTTCCTCTACGTGGCTCTGGTGCTCGTCCCGGTGGTTCTGGTGTTCGCGGCGCCGATCCCGCCGACTGAGGGAGCGTCGCTTCTGGAGTTCGTGATCGCCCACAAGGTCGTGTACCTGATTGAGTTGATCTGTTTCGTTGGTCTGTCAGTGCCTGCGCTGGCGGTGTTTGCCGCACTCGCTGTGCGGTTGTATCCCGCCGACGCAAGCCTGGCGGCGCTCGGTGGGCTGACGGGCGTGGTCTCGGAGACCATCGCACTGGCACTGGGCAGCAGCCCGCAGTCACTGCATGGTGGCATTGTCGTGCTCGCCGATGCGTACCAGCAGACCTCGGATGCAGGTCGACGTTCCGCTCTCGCCAGCGCCGCTGAGGCGCTGATTGCGGCCACCAATGCCGTGTCCTGGGCGGGCGTGCTGACGGCCCTGGCGATCCTGCTGCTGTCGATGCTGCTGCGACGCGCTGGCATGGGCGGGAAGCTGGGAACGCTCGGAGTCGTCACGGGCCTGCTCGGCATCGCATCGGAGGCGCTGCGACCCGTGATCGGTCCCGGCTACATGCTGTACGGGCTGCTGTTGCCGCTGTGGTTCGCGCTGATCGGCACGAAGTTGCTGCGGCGCACCGGGTAGGCGTTGTGGGCAGCGTCGCCGCCGGCGAGGCCTTCATCGAGTCTTCACATTCGCGATCGCCGGCGCTTCATGCGCAACTGATGTAGTGCAGCTATCAGACATTGCACCGGGAGGTCGCCATGAACAAGAACAACAGAAGCAGGGTCCGCGTTGCAGCCATCGTGGCAGGAGCCGC
Source organism: Actinomycetes bacterium (assembly GCA_021784375.1). Next base: position 2,938 of record JAJXSV010000196.1, read on the forward strand.
GCTTATCGTCTCAGGAACAGGCGTGGCAATTGCAGCCACCGGCAGCCAGAACCGCGGCCCGTGGGGCGGCATGATGAATTTCGGCAATTCGAACAGCAACGCCACAACGACCGACCGCGGTTTCGGCTTGGGCATGATGGGCGGCGACTTCGGGGCGGCAGGTGGCCACACCATGTTCGCCGACGTCGCCAAGTATCTGGGGCTGTCGAGCACAGACTTGATCTCGAAACTGCAGTCCGGCTCATCCATCGCCGAGCTCGTGAAGGCGAGCGGCAGGACGACAGATGGCCTCAAGGCCAGCATGCTGCAGGACGTCAAGACGCGGTTGGCGGCCTCGACGCTGACGGCAGCACAGCAGTCCGCGCTGTTGGATCGTGTGTCCGACATGATCGACGACATGCTCAGCGGACAGAGCCCAGCCGGCATGATGGGCCGCGGTTTCGGCTCCATGATGGGCGGACGCGGCATGATGGGTGCAAGCTGGGGCACAAACTCCTGACGTACTGATCACCTGGTGTGCCGCCGCGATTGACTCGTGGCGGCACACCTGATGCAAGGAGGATCGATGCGCGGCGTGCTGGTCGTGGATGACGAGGCAAGCATTCGCACGGTGCTGCGCGGCTACCTGGAAGCAGACGGTTTCGATGTCACGGAGGCTGCTTCCGGTGAGCTGGCCTTGCAGATGGTGCGCAGCAAGAGCATCGATGTCGTGCTGCTCGATGTGATGATGCCGGTCATGGATGGCTTGGAGACGCTGCGTCAGATCCGCACCTTCAGCGACGTGTTCGTGATTCTGGTTACCGCCCGGGCTGAGGAAGTGGACAAGTTGGTGGGCCTCGGAGTGGGGGCCGACGACTACATCACCAAACCCTTCAGCCCTCGTGAGGTAGTGGCGCGTGTCCACACCATGCTGCGCCGGCAGCGCACGGTGACGGCAGCGAATCAGGTGCTGCACTTCCAGGGTATGGAGATCGACGTCGACGCGCGTTCCGTGGTGATCGACGGCGCAGGGGCCACGTTGACCGCGCTTGAGTTTGACCTGTTGTCCGCGCTGGCATCGGCACCCGGTCGCGTCTTCTCCCGGCCACAGTTGCTGGAGCAGGTGTGGGGCTTTGACTTCTTCGGCGACTCCAGGGTGGTGGATGTTCACATTCGCAATCTGCGCCACGCACTTGGCGATGATGCCTCGAATCCGCGATACATCGGTACGGTCCGCGGCATCGGCTATCGATTCCTGGGCGTGCCTTCATGAAGCTCCGCCTGCCGATCCGCCTGTATGTGTCACACGCAGTCGTCGTCCTGCTGGGCGCCCTGGCGACCTTCATCACGGTTCGGCTGCTGGCACCGCGACTGTTCGATGAGCAGATGACCATGATGGGCCCATCCTCCAGTGGAGGCATGATGGATGGCGTCGGCTCCAACGCGGCAGGCGTCCGGGGTGCCTTCATCTCCTCGATCAACACCGCACTGCTGGCCGGGATCGGTGTCGCATTGTGTGTCGCCGCCATCGCCGCCTACGCGGTCACCACCCGAGTTCTCCGACCCATTGACGCGCTGCGAAGTGTGACTCGTCGCATCGCCGGCGGGGACTACGCGGCGCGGGTGCCGCTGCCGCCGGAACCGGAGATGGCAGCTCTTGCCCAGGACGTCAACACCCTGGCCCAGAGTCTGGCTGCGACGGAAGCGCGCCGCACCCGTCTGCTTGGCGACGTTGCACACGAGATGCGCACCCCACTTACGGTCCTCGACGGCTATGTCGAGGGCGTCATCGACGGAGTATTCGAGGCCGATGCCACCACCCTCGAGGCGCTGAGCCTGGAACTACGCCGGTTACACCGTCTCGCTGATGACCTTTCGACGCTGTCGCGTGCCGAGGAGGGGCGGTTGGCACCCGTGATTGCAATGTGCGACCTGGCCGTGCTGGCCCGGGCTGCCGTCGAGCGGCTGCGCCCGCAGTTCGATGATGCGGGCGTTCATCTCCATATCACGGCTCCTGACG
>JAJXSV010000197.1 GCA_021784375.1 Actinomycetes bacterium
TCCGACGGCGCTGTCTGAGCACCACTCCCGGATGCGGGGAACCAGTGATTCGCGGGCGTGCGCGGAGATCAACTTGCTGTCCGCCAGACCGGGAGGGGCATCGAGGGTGTGCAGGTCGACGACGACCACGCCCACGGACACCGGACCGGCCAGGGCGCCCCGACCGACCTCGTCTACGCCGGCCACGGACCGAGCGCCGGAGGCCAGGAGCTCGCGCTCCCAGTCCAGCGTGGGATGGATCACCGCTTGGCGTCACTCAGCACGGTCGGGGCCGGAACCGTGCCGAAGGAGCTCATGGGCCAGATCTTGAGCACCACCACGCCCCGCACCTCGGAGAGCGGCACGCTGCCGTTCGCCACATCGAGGTGGAAGCGCGAGTCCCGGGAGTTCGGACGGTTGTCACCCATGACGAAGACGTGGTCCTTGGGGACGACGATGTCGAAGGCCACCTGGTTCGTCGGTGCCACGGTGTACGCGGACTCGTCGAGCACATGACCGTTGATGATCATCCGGCCGTTGGGTGAGCAGCACTTCACCTCGTCGCCGGCCACCGCGACGACGCGCTTCACCAGGTCTGAGCCGCTGTTGCTCGGCAGGAAGCCGATGTCTGTGAGGACATTCGTGAGCTTCCCGCGCCATCCGGTCTCCACGACCGGTGCGAAGAGCCAGCCGCCCGGGTCATGGAAGACCACGACATCACCACGGTGGATGCCCTCGAGGCTCATGGTGATCTTCGAGGCCACGATCTTGTCACCCACCTTGAGCGTCTCGAGCATGGACTCGGAGGGGACGTAGAACAGCTGGAACACGAATGTGCGCAGCAGGATCCACAGGATCAGCGCCGTCCCCACCACGATGCCCATCTCGCGGGCGGCGCGACCGCCGCCGAACAGGGCGCGGCGTGAGGCACCCTTCCAGTCGTACTCGGACTGCGTCCCCCCACCCGTTGGGTTCGACGGCACACTCCCCGGTGTGCGCTGCTCGCTCGAGCGCTCCTCTGGGGTGGGGTCTTCAGGTTGCGTCATGGGCTTCCTCACGGCTGGGCGTGCCAAGTATGCCAGCGTGATTCGGGGGCCAGACCACGGCGATCACACGCCCCAGCACATGATTGACGGGGACCGAACCTCCGGCTGGCACCTCGGTGTAGGCACTGCTGTCGAGCGAATGCTCACGGTCGTCGCCCATGACCCACATGCGGTCGACGGGCACGGTGACGTTGAAACGGCGGTTGCGTCCGTGCGCGTACGGCTCCAGAAGCACGCGCCCATTGAGCAGTATGCGTCCGGCGGCGTTGCAGCAGGCGACATGGTCCCCGCCGAGCGCGATCACCCGCTTGGCCACCTTGGTGCCATTGGTGGCGGGTTTCCAGACGTCGGTGGCGTCGAACACGATCACGTCACCGCGTGCAATGGGCCGCCAGGCCAGCGATGCCTTGTCGACGAGCACGCGGTCCCCGACGCGCAGGGTGGGTGACATGGAGGTCGAGGGCACGGCGTCGACCTCCATCACGAGGGCCTGGACGAGCATGGCCAGGACGACGGCAAGCGCGGCAGCCAGCAGCAGCAAAGCGAACAGCGGCCGGGGAACCCGACCGCTGTTGCGCTGGATCGTCACGGACTACGCGTTGTCGCGGAGTTCCTTGATCTTCGCCTTCTTGCCCCGCAGCTCGCGCAGGTAGTAGAGCTTGGCGCGACGCACATCGCCGCGGGTCACCAGTTCGATCTTCTCGACGGTGGGCGCGTGCACGGGGAACGTGCGCTCCACACCGGTGCCGAAGGAGACCTTGCGAACGGTGTAGGTCTCACGGATGCCATCGCCCTGGCGGCGGATGACGACGCCCTGGAAGACCTGGATGCGCGAGCGGTTGCCTTCGATCACGCGCACGTGCACCTTGATGGTGTCGCCGGGGCGGAAGGGGGGGATGTCTGTGCGCAGCTGGGCTGCGTCAATCGCGTCGAGCGACTGCATGATTGCTCTCTCTTCGCAGCGCGCCACAGGTCGAACCACGGAATCGGTGTTGGTCGTCCGCCTTGGTACCCCCCTGTGGCAGGGCGCGGCGGACGCGCCGAATTGTGCCAGACGTGGGTGGCGCGCCCAAATCCGTCACGGGTGGGGCAGCAACGCCTCGATGTCGTCCGCGATCTCGGCGGGGGTAACCGTCGGCGCATAGCGCTTGACCGTCCGGCCGTCGGGCGCCACGAGGAACTTCGTGAAGTTCCACTTGATGAGGGAACCGAGGGAGGTCTCGGCCTGCTTGCGGAGGAACGAGAACACGGGGTGGGTGCCACTTCCGTTGACCTCGACCTTCGTCGACAGCGGGAAGGTCACGCCGAAGTTGAGGCGGCAGAACTCCTCGATCTCGGTGTCACTGCCCGGCTCCTGGTGGCCGAACTGGTCGCAGGGGAACCCGATGAGCACCAGCCCGCGGCTGGCGAAGGTCTCGTGCAACTGCTCAAGCCCCTCGTATTGGGGCGTGAAGCCGCACTTGCTGGCGGTGTTCACGACCAGCACGGGCTGCCCGGCGAACTGGGCGAGGGGAACCTGCTCCCCATGGTTGCTCGTGTAGGACAGGGCGAAGAAGGTTTCGGTGCTCACAGCAAGCGAACGACGGGCGGCGCACGTCGATTCCTCAACCCTCGGGAATTTACGCGCGGCTGAGGCGCTAGGGGCGCAGATCGGGGCGCATGACCTGGGTCCGGAGCTCGGCCTCGTCCCGTCGCCACTTGCGGATGTTCCCGTGATGACCGCTCATGAGGATGTCCGGTACCGCCAGACCCCGCCATTCCGCCGGCTTCGTGTACACCGGCCCCTCGAGCAGGGTGCCCGCTGCGCCGATGGAGAACGAGTCGTCGATGGCCGACTCACCATTGCCGAGCACACCGGGGAGCAGGCGGGATACCGCCTCCACCATGACGAGCACCGCCGACTCCCCGCCCGGGAGGACGTAGTCACCGATGGTGACCTCCTCGACCGGCATCACGGTTCGGGCCCACTCGGCGACTCGTGCGTCGATGCCCTCGTAGCGCCCACAGGCGAACACGAACCATCCGCTGTCAGCACGCGCCGCCCACTCCTCCGCGACCCGCTGCGTGAAGCGGCGGCCGTTGGGGGTGGGGACGACGAGCGTCGGTGCCAGGCCGGCCGCCGGCGGTTCGGACAGGATGGCCTCTAGCGCCTCGCCCCAAGGCTCCGGCTTCATCACCATGCCGGGCCCGCCACCGTATGGGGTGTCATCGACGGTGCGATGCCGATCGTGCGTGAAGTCCCGCAATTGCCAGGTGCGCAGCCCGATGACCCCGTCCTCGATGGCCTTCCCCACGAGCGAGAGGCGCAGCGGCTCCAGGTACTCCGGGAAGATCGAGACGATGTCGAAGAACACTTCAGGCCTCGAGGTCCTCGAACAGGCCGCCCGGTGGGTCGATGGTGACGCTGCCATCCAGGAGGTCGACCTCGGTGACGATCTCGTGCACGAACGGCACCAGGACCTCACCCCGCACCGGGTGAAGGACGGCGAGCAGGTCGTGACCGGGGAGGTGGATGACGTCGGTGATGCTGCCCAGGGGCGCGCCATCCGAGCGCACCGCGGCCAGCCCGATGAGCTGACGGTCGTAGTACTCGTCGTCCTCCTGGGGCACCTCGTCGGGGTCGATCTCCGCCTCCAGCAGTAGGCCGCGCAGGCCCTCCGCGGCCGTGCGATCGTCGGTGCCCTCGAAGCGCAACAACAACACCCCTGAGTGGTCGCGGGCGTCCGCGATCACCAGGGGTGCATCGTCTTGCGTGTAGATCGTGCTGCCGACGGCGAAGCGTCGGTCGGGCTCGTCGGTGCGCACCTCGACGGTGACGTCACCGCGGATGCCGTGCGCCTTGCCGATGCGTCCGACGACGACGCGCATGCTCAGCGTTCGTCGGCGTCGAGGAAATCGATGCGGATGCCGCGCTGCGGGGAGAGGGCCGTGAGCACGGTGCGCAGCGCGGTCGCGGTGCGACCGGAACGACCGATGACGCGGCCCATGTCCTCGGGATGCACGCGCACCTCGAAGGTGCGACTGTCACCCTGCTGACGGTGGCGACCACCGCTGCGTTGGCGGACCTTGACGTCGTCAGGGTGATCGACGATCCCCTTCACGAGATGCTCGAGCGCTTCCTCGAGCATGTCAGGCCTCGGTAGCCGCGGCGGCTTCTGCGGCCTCGGCAGCAGGCGCCTCTTCGACCACGGCCGGAGCCGCTTCGACGACCTCGGCGACAGCCGCCTCGGCCTTCTTGGTCTCCGCCACCTTCAGGGGCTTCGGGGCGCGACCCTCCTCCTCCTTGTCGGCGGCGGCCTGGACCACCGCTGCTGCGAAGAGCGTCTTCTTGTCGGCCTTGGCCTCGGCCACGCGGAGCGTGCCCTCGGCGCCGGGGAGGCCCTTGAACTTCTGCCAGTCACCGGTGACCTTGAGGATCGCCATCACGGCCTCGGTCGGCTGGGCGCCGACGGACAGCCAGTACTGGGCGCGCTCGGAGTCGACCCTGATGAGCGAGGGCTCGAGCTTCGGCTGGTAGATGCCGATCTCCTCGATGTTGCGGCCGTTGCGGCGCGTCTTGGCGTCGGCAATGACGATGCGGTACTGCGGGTTGCGAATCTTGCCGATACGCATGAGCTTGATCTTGACAGCCACGGGGCGTCGTTCTCCTTGGTATGAGGGTTAGGAAGGGACTCCGAGGCGCATGGGGTGCACGCCTGAGACGTCCGTTGGCTGGCTCCCGGGTTGAGAGGGTCCCGGTCGCACGAGGGACGATTCTGCCAGAGGCGGAGCCACTGCCCCAAATCCCCGGGTGTTCGCAGCCCGCGAGTCACCACCGGGGGCGCCGCTCGGCGCATCGTCAAGGACTTTAGGTCCCCTTGGGTATCCGCTCACCCGATCCGAACAATCCCCTTGGACGAACGCT
>JAJXSV010000198.1 GCA_021784375.1 Actinomycetes bacterium
ACGTCACCTGCCGCTGGAAATGCCTGACGGGGTCACGGCGATACTCTTGTCATGGATCGAGGAAGTGGCATGACATTCGACGAGGCATTTCCCAAGCTGCCGGAACTCACGGACGCCGTGCTCATCCTGGCCTTCGAGGGCTGGAACGACGCCGGCGAGGCCGCCACCGGTGCCATCGATCACCTGCTCGAGGTGTGGGACTCCGAATGGCTGGGCGAGCTCGACCCCGAGGAGTTCTACGACTTCCAGGTCAACCGGCCCGAGGCCACCTTCGACGAGGATGGTGGGCGTCAGATCGTCTTCCCCACCACTCGCCTCTTCCTGCTCAAGCCGCCCAATTCCTCGCGCAGCCTGGTGGCCTTGCGGGGACCGGAGCCCAACAATCGCTGGCGCGGCTTCACCGAGGAGATCCTCTCCATCATCCGGGAACTGGACATCTCACTCGTCATCACCCTGGGCTCCATGCTGGCCGAGACGCCGCACTCCCGCCCCATCCCGGTCAATGGCACCGGATCCAGCGCTGCACTCAACACCAAGCACGGCTTCGAGCCCTCACGCTACGAGGGCCCCACCGGCATCATCGGTGTCATCACGGCCGCCTGCACGGCGGTCGAGATCCCCGTGGTGTCATTGTGGGCGGCCGTCCCCCACTACTTCCCGCAGCCACCGTCACCCAAGGGCACGCTCGCACTCATCACCGCACTGGAAAACGTGCTCGATCTGAGCATTCCGGTCGGCGATCTGCCGGAAGAGGCGCACGCCTGGGAGGCCGACGTCGACGAACTGGCCGACGAGAACGACGACATCCGTGGCTATGTGCAGCAGTTGGAAAGCGCGCATGACGCGCAGACGCCGGAGGCCACGAGCGGCGAATCGATTGCCCGGGAATTCGAGCGCTACCTGCGACGCCAGGGCAACGAGTAACTCACGAACGCGTGGCGAGGAATCTGGCCACCGCAGCGTTGGTGCTGGCATCGAAGTTAGGTGCCGCTTCGCCGCGCAGTGCAGGCACGATCTGGGTGGCCATGACCTTGCCCAGCTCCACGCCCCACTGGTCGAAGGAATTGAGATCCCAGATGGCGCCCTGCACGAACACCATGTGCTCGTAGAGCGCCACCAAGGCGCCCAGAATCTCCGGGGTCAGGACCTCGTAGGTGATGAGGCTGGACGGCCGATTGCCCGGCATCACCTTGTGCAGCGCCAGTTCCGGAGCCACGCCCTGGGCCACGATCTCCTCAGCGGTCTTGCCGAAGGCCAGCACCGCGGCCTGGGCCAGCACATTGGATACCAGGAGTTCGTGGTGTGTGCCGATGGGATTCAACGAGCGCATGCCGACGAAGAAGTCCACGGGGATCATGCTGGTGCCCTGATGCAGCAGTTGATGGAAGGAGTGCTGGCCATTGGTGCCGGGCTCGCCCCAGAAGACCTGGCTGGTCTCGACTTCCAGATCCGTGCCGTCATGGTGCACGGACTTGCCGTTGCTCTCCATGGTCAGTTGCTGCAGGTAGGCAGGGAAACGCTTGAGGTACTGCTCATAGGGCAGCACCGCCATCGACTGGGCATCGAAGAAGTCGCGGTACCAGAGGCCGAGCAGGGCCATGGTCACGGGCAGGTTGGACTCCAGCGGTGCGGTGCGGAAGTGCTCATCCATGGCGTGGAAGCCGCTGAGCAAGCGACGGAAATTCTCGGGGCCGATGGCGATCATGGTGGACAGCCCGATGGCGCTGTCCATGGAGAAACGGCCGCCCACCCAGTCCCAGAAGCCCACCACGTTGGCGGGGTCGATGCCGAAGCGGGCCACGGCGGCGGCGTTGGTGGACACTGCCGCGAAATGACGGGCGACGTCGACCTCGGCCCCCAATGCTCTCTTCAGCCAGTCCAGTGCCGTCGTGGCGTTGGTCATGGTCTCGGAGGTGGTGAAGGTCTTGGAGGAGATGATGAACAAGGTGGTGGCGGGATTGAGATCGAGCAGTGCTTCGGTGACGTCCGAGCCATCAACATTGGAGACGTAGCGCAGCGTGAGGCCGCGATCGCTGTAGTACTTGAGCGCCTCATAGGCCATGACCGGACCCAGGTCGGAGCCGCCGATGCCGATGTTCACGATGTTGGTGATGGGTTGCCCGGTGTGACCCAGGAACTCGCGGTCGCGGATGCGCCGGGCGAAGGCCTCCATCTTGGCCAGTTCGGCATGCACCTGTTCCACGACATCGACACCGTCGACCACCAGGTGCTCACCCAGCGGCTTGCGCAGCGCGGTGTGCAGCACGGCACGCTGTTCGGTGGTGTTGATGCGCTCGCCGCGGAACATGGCGTCGCGTTTGGCCTCGACATCAGTGGCGCGTGCCAGTGCCACCAACAGCGCATGCGTGGTGGCCGTGGCACGGTGTTTGGACCAATCCAGCGTCAAGCCCGCAGCCTCCATGGTGCACCGCGTCACCCGGCCCGGTTCCTGCGCGAAGAGCTCACGCAAGGTGCTGGTGGCGATGTCGTCGGCATGCTCCTCGAGCGCGGCCCATTCGGGCAGGGAATTGACGTTCATGCTGGCTCCTTCAGAGCGAGATTCCGAGTAGGGCGTCGAGGGCGCGGGCGACCAGGCCGGGACCGGCGCTGTCATCACCGCCCGTGGTGAGTTGCTGCTCCACCCAGGCGTCGACCGTGTGCAGGGCAGCGGGGGCATCGAGATCGTTGGCCAGGGCCGAGCGCATGGCCGCCAGCGTGGCATCAGCGCTGGGCCCAGCCTCGCGGGACAACGCCGTACGCCAGCGTCCGAGGCGCTCCTCGGCCACGCTCAGTCCCTCCGCGGTCCAGTCCCAGTCGCTTCGGTAGTGGTGCGCGAGGATGGCCAAACGGACGGCCAGCGGGTCATGACCGGCGGCCCGCAGTTTCGACACGAAGACCAGGTTGCCCTTGCTCTTGCTCATCTTCTCGCCATCGAGTCCGACCATCCCGGTGTGCACGTAGGCCCGCGAGCATGGTCCCCGCCCGGTTGCCACGTGGGCTTGCGAGACGCTCATTTCATGATGTGGGAAGACGAGATCGCGGCCGCCACCCTGCACATCCAGGGTGCTGCCTGCGTTGTCGACGGCGATGGCAACGCATTCGATGTGCCAGCCCGGACGGCCACGCCCGATGCGCGTATCCCAGGCCGGCTCCCCGGGACGGGCCGCCAGCCAGAGCAGGGGGTCAAGGGGGTGGCGCTTGCCCGGTCGCGCCGGATCGCCTCCGCGCTCGCCTAAGATCTGCAGCATGGAGGCCTGGTCGAGATGGCTGACCTGTCCGAAGTCGGGGTCGGCGTGGATATCGAAGTAGAGGTCCTCATCGACCTTGTAGACGGCACCGGCGAGGCGACACTCCTCGATCCAGTCGACGATACGTGACATGGCTTCCGTCACGGGGACGAAGGGATCGGGCGGCAGCACGCGCAGGGCCGTCATGTCGTCCTTGAAGCGCACGATCTCACGCTGGGCGAGTTCCTCCCAGTCCACGGCGGTGGCGTTCGCACGCTCGAGCAGCGGATCGTCGATATCGGTGATGTTCTGGACGTACTTCACCTGCACCCCCGCATCGAGCCAGGCGCGGTAGAGCAGGTCGAAACCCACGTAGGTCGCGGCATGGCCGATATGCGCCGAGTCGTAGGGGGTGATGCCGCAGACGTACATGCGGGCCACGCCATTGCGCGGTGCGGTCTGTTCAACCGCCTGCGTGGCGGTGTTGAAGACCGAAGGCAGTCGGCCTTGGCCGGGGAGGGAGGGAACGCTCGCGGAGGGCCAAGTGTGCACGCGAGCAGCCTACCGATGGTGGGAGGGACGGACGTTCAGTAGATGGGCCAGGGAATGGCCGGCCACTCATCCTAGGGATCGGGGTACGCGCGCGCTCGCAGCAGCCCTTGCGCGCGCTCCTGCAGCGCTCGCAATTCCTTCGCGTCCAGCGCGCTGCGCAGTTCGGGAAGTTCGACGTCAAGTGCGCCCAGCCGATCGAGCAGGGCATCGGCCACCGCTTCGCCACGGAAGCCCCACAGGACGGTGCGCAGTTTGGGATCGGCGTGGAAGGTCACGCCGTGATCGACGGCCCACAGCCTGCCCTGCGCGTCACGCAACATGTGCCCGGCTTTGCGATCGCCGTTGTTCAACACGGCGTCGAAGAAGGCGAGTTCGCGCAGTTCCGGAAGGTCGCGATGCACCACCGTGACCTCGGTGCCATCCTCCAGTTGGGCATCGAGCACGGCACACCAACCGGCTTCCGGCTGCTGCACGATGTCGACGTCCGTGAGCTCGGCATCCTCGATCCACAGTTGCAGCGAACCAGGCCCCAGGGGACCGTCCTCGCGCCAAACCGTCGGTGGCACCAGGCCCAGGCCCAGCAATTCCGACAGTGCGTAGGTGGCGACCTCACGCCTGGCCAGTTCTCCGCGTGGGAAGTCCCAAAGCGGTCGCTCCCCCGCGACCGGCTTGTAGATGGCGCGTAGCTCGCCTTCGCCGCGGCATTGCACGATGAACACCTGATTGGAGGCGTACGGGTGCCGGCCCAGCACCTCCAGCGTTGCCCCGCGGAGCAGCTCGATCATGCGAAGCGTCGGTAGCCGTTGGCGCGGGGACAGATGTGGCCGTCCGGGTCGATCGGGAACTGGCACAAGGGACAGGGTTGGCGACCGGCGTCGATGAGCCGCTGGGAGCGGGCGTTGAAGGCACGCGCCATCAGGGGCGTGATGCGCACCCGCAGGCAATCAGGGCCGTCCGGATCGTCGGACTCCACATCGGGGGTGTCCGCAGTCTCGTCGTCCGGAAGCGCGTGCGCTTCGATGGTGATGAGACCACGCTCGGGATTCCAGGCCAGACCCATGGCCCCGACCCGGAACTCCTCGTCGATGGGCTGCGAGAGCGCTTCGAGATCAAGATCCCCCGGAGCCAGG
>JAJXSV010000199.1 GCA_021784375.1 Actinomycetes bacterium
AGCGAACCGGCCGGACCAACACCGCCGATCTTCACACTGACGAGAGTGGTGGATTTTCGGGCGTAGCGTTGTGGCGTAGCCGGGCGTGAAGGCCATCGTGCAACAGTCAGTGAGTACCCACTACGGAACTCACAAAGGACGTGTTGCACGATGGCTATGGACAATTCTGCCTTGCTTGAACTCTTGGACGCGCTGAAGGCCGCGGGTGTTGAAGAACGCATCCGGGTGCTGGCACTCCACCCAGAACATTCGGCAGGTCTCTGCAGGTCTCAGCATCAATCCCGATTTTCGCGGCAGGTTGGCCTGACGGAGGCTACAGACGTCGGCAATGTCCGTTTCGGTCACGAGAAGGCAGGTGTCACCTGATACTCGTGATCTGCAAGGTCTAGCGCTGCTGGGCGAAGAAGTCCTGCAGCAATCGCGCCGACTCATCGGCCAGCACGCCCGCCACCACTTCCGGCCGGTGGTTGAGGCGTCGATCCCGCACCACGTCCCACAGCGACCCCGCTGCTCCCGCCTTGTCGTCGGTGGCACCGAAGACGAGCCGTGCCACACGTGCATTCACAATGGCGCCCGCGCACATGGTGCAGGGCTCCAGCGTGACGACGAGAGTGCATCCCTCCAGCCGCCATGCACCCACTGCCTGTGCCGCTTCACGAAGCGCCAGGATCTCGGCATGGGCAGTCGGATCACCCGAGGCCTCACGCTGGTTGCGACCGCGCCCGATGACCACGCCGGCGGCGTCGATAACCACGGCACCGACGGGCACATCGTCACCAGCGCGCATGGCCTGCGACAGCGCCTCCCGCATGGCCAGTTCATCCGTGGCCGTGATCTTCACGGACCCATTGTGCCGGCTCTGCGCGAGCCGCGGCATGCCCTTCTGCCCAAGGCGCGCGCGCAGCCAGCCCCGTAGGCTTTGAGCATGCGCACCCACGTTGCCGATCACCCGCTCATTGCCCACAAGCTCACAGCGCTCCGCGATGAGCAGACCTCCTCGCCGGAGTTCCGTCGCCTGGCCGACGAGCTGGTGACCTTGCTCGCCTACGAAGCCACACGTCACATTCGTGTGCAACCGGTGACCGTGCGTACGCCGGTGGCCGTCACACAGGGGGTCGCGATCGCCGATCCCAAGCCGCTGGTGGTACCGATCCTGCGCGCCGGCCTTGGCATGCTTGAGGGCATGATGCGCTTACTGCCCAACGCCGAAGTGGGATTCCTGGGCATGGTGCGCGACGAGGAGTCACTGCTCGCCTCGGTATATGCCGAGCGCATCCCCAAGGACATCGCGGGCCGTCAGGTCTTCATGCTCGACCCGATGCTGGCCACCGGCGGCACCCTCATTGCCGCCATTCGCATGATGCTCGCGCGCGGCGCCACTGACGTCACCGCCATCTGCCTGCTCGCCGCCCCGGAGGGGCTGGCCAGTGTTGATGCGGCCTTCGAGGGCGCCGTCAATGTCACTATCGTCACCGCCGGCCTCGATGAGAAGCTCAACGACAAGGGCTACATCGTCCCCGGGCTCGGCGACGCCGGAGACCGCCTGTACGGCACCGTCTGACCGCACAGGTTCCGTCCGGCATCTGCTGTTTGGCATGGTTCCCGACGTTGAAAGGCCTTTCCACGCCGGGAACCTGTCAGACGAGGAAGTTCTGGAACTGCCAGGGGTCCTCGTCGAGTTCGAGACCATCCCATCCGGCGAAGAGGTCGTAACGGTTCTTCAATGGCGTCCAGTCCACGGCCTGTGAACGGAATTCGCCCAGGAAGGGCAGGGCCACATCCAGGACCTCGCGCCAGGGCAGGTCATCGGGAACACAGAGGCCGCGATCGGGATTGTTGACTGCGTAGGTCGATGCAGCCAGCACTGAGGCTGCCACCTGCAGCGTGGTGGCACTCTGATGTGGCACATGCGAGCGCGCCTCGTCGATGGAGAGCAGCGATCCCGTCCACCATGCCTTCAGGGGATGACCCATGAGCAGTACTCCCAGGCGATCCTCGCCGCGCACGATCTCGTCATTCATGATGCGTTCGTGCTCGGGGTAGGTCCAGTTGTTGGCCTGCAGTTCGCGCATAGACGCAATCGCGGCATCGCTGGGGCAGTACGCGTAGTGGCAGGTGGGGCGGTAGATCTCGCGACCTGCGTCATCGCGCACCGTGAGATGCGCGGGAATCGTATATGCCTCACCGTGACGGATGACCATGCCGTTGATCTCGAAATCCGGAACCCATGAACGCACCCACACCGTGGCGCCGGGCTGCGCCATGAGGATCTGTGTCTCGGACGACTCGTGGCGAATCCCCTTGGCGGGCAAGCGCTTCTCGTGCGTACCCCAGCCCAGTTCAGCAGGGGCGATGCCCTCCTCATGGAAGCCGGCGACACTCCAGGTGTTGACGAATTCACCCACCTGCTTGGGCTGCTCGGTGATCTGGGTGTCGCGCTCGGACACGTGGATCACCTTGACGTCCAAGTGCATGGCCAATTTCGCGAAGTCGCCGTCGACCAGCGCGCTGCGCACGACGGAAGCCCGATCACCCAACAGGTTCTGCTCGAGGCAGGCCATGGCGATGTCGATGAGCGCCTGCTTCACGAAGTGTGATACCAGACCAGGATTGGCGCCGTGCTCGACGATGGCGGTGGGGCCGGGCGTGCTCCAGCCCGCCTTCATCTGCTGCAGGCGCTGGTGGCGTACGAGCAAGGTGCGATCACTCGGATGACGCGAATCCGCGGCGCTGTAGGGATCCCATTCCTCCACCGAGGTGTTGATGTAGAGCACGCCGTGCTCATGGCACCAGCCGATGATGGTGTTGGCGTCAATGTTCCATGCCAGATCGATGAGCAGGTCACCGGCCGAGAGGTACCGCGAGAGCAACGCATCCAGGTTCTCGCGCTTCACTTCGTCAATCACGAAGCTGGCACCTGCATTGATGGCGCTGCGGAAGCGCGCACTCACATCCTTCATGTCCATGACCGTGAGCTGCTCCGGAGTAGCCACCACATGATCGAGGAGAAGCGGTACCGAACACTGCGAGACCGCACCTCCGCCGAGGACGAGAATTCGACCTTTGTAGCTACCCGCCAATTGAAGCTCCATTCGGGCGCACGCACGCCATTGGTCTCGATTGTAAGCCCCGCAACGGAACCGTCGTCGAGCCTCAGAAGCGCACGGGCCTTCAGCGGATTAGGGTGATTCCATGCATCACAGCCATCCCATGGTCTGGGGGCGGGCGCCGCACCGCCGCACCCGCTTCGGCTATCAGTGGCAGGCTCCCATCCGCAGCACCGTCAACGATGACTAGGCAACCAGGTGACCAAGAAACTCAACATCGGCTCGCATGACCTTCCCGTGTCCGACCGTCTCGCCGAATTCATGAAGACGGGCTGGGCGGACACGGAGAACACGGAAGTTCAGCGCAACCGCAGCGCGGACTACGCAGTGGCACGACGGGCACGTCTCTCGGCAGCCTTCCCGGGCCTGCGCGTGGTCATCCCTGCCGGCACCTTCCGCGTACGTGTCAACGACAGCGATTACCGCTTCCGTGCCAGTTCCCCTTACTCCTGGCTCACCGGCATCGGCGCCTCCGAAGCAGTGCCGGACACTGTGCTCGTCCTCGAGCCCACGCTTGACGGCCACGATGCACACCTCTACCTGCACCCGCGTAGCCCCCGCGACACCGATGAGTTCTTCCGCGATCGCCGGCACGGCGAATTCTGGGTGGGACGACGGGTCACGGCCAAGGAATCAGAGGCCCGCAACGGCATCGCCGTCCGTCACATCGACGACCTGCCCCAGTTGCTCAAGGACGGCACGCCAACGGTGGCGCTGCGCAATGAGGACCCAGCGGTTGACGGCTTGCTGGCACCGGCCAACGACCGTGAACTGGAGTTGCTGCAGTGGCTTGCCGAGGCCCGGCTCATCAAGGACGAGTACGAGGTCGAGGAACTGCAGTTTGCGGTCGACGCCACCATCCGTGGCTTCGAGGATGTCGTACGCGCCTTGCCTGCCGCCAAGAAGGAGCCCAACGGCGAACGCGTCGTCGAGGCTGCGTTCTACGCCCGCGCGCGCCTCGAGGGCAATGAACCCGGCTATGACACCATCGCGGCCTCGGGCGCGCACGCCTGCGTGCTGCACTGGATCCGCAATGACGGTGCGGTGAAGGACGGAGACCTCATGCTCCTGGACGCCGGCGTGGAAGTGGATTCCCATTACACCTCGGACGTCACGCGCACCCTCCCCGTCAGCGGTTCGTTCACGCCGGCACAGCGTCGCATGTACATGCTGGTGTACGAGGCGCAGCAGGCGGCCATCGCGGCGGTGAAGCCGGGCGCCAGATTCCGCGATTTCCATCGCGCGGCCATGCGCGTCATCGCCGAGGGCCTGGCGGACTGGGGCGTGCTGCCCATCTCCGGCGAGGAGTCCATGCTCGACGAGGTCGGGCTGCACCGCCGCTGGACGCTGTGCTCCACCGGCCACATGCTGGGCCTGGATGTGCACGACTGCGCTAAGGCGCGGGCCGAGGAATACCTCGATGGAGTGCTGCAGGTGGGCAATGTGCTCACCATCGAACCGGGCCTGTATTTCCAGCCCGACGACCTGCTGCTGCCCGAGGAACTTCGCGGCATCGGCATTCGCATCGAGGACGACGTCATCGTCACGGAGGACGGCTGCCGGCTCCTCACCGACGCCCTGCCCCGGCATCCCGATGACATCGAACGCTGGATGCGTCAGATCGTCTGAACACCGACAACAGCACGGCCCCTGCACCACACGATGCAGGGGCCGCTTGCAGTGTGCCTAGGCGACCTGGGTGTGGAACAGTGCACCCACGCCGTAGGTGGCGGCCATGGCCAACAACCCACCGAGGATGACGCGAATGGTGGGCTTGACCGGGTTCATGCCCGAGGCC
>JAJXSV010000200.1 GCA_021784375.1 Actinomycetes bacterium
AGTGACCTCGGTGAGGTCGAAGCGGCTGTCAACGCCGCCCGTGAAGTGGCACCGCAACTGCCCGTGATCACCACGCTCAGTTTCGACACCAACCTCCGCACCATGATGGGCGTGAAGCCCGGCGTAGCGGTGAAGACGCTGTCGGCCCTGGGTGTGCGCATCATCGGCGCCAACTGCGGTCGTGGCACGGACGAGATGCTGGTCATCGCCAAGGAGATGGCAGAAGCCCGGCCCGAGGGCGTCTTCCTCATCACGCAGTCCAATGCCGGCCTGCCCAAGCTCATCGGTGGCGAGTTCGCGTACACCGGAACCCCTGACGAGATGGGTGCATTCGCACAGCAGATGCGCGAGCTCGGCATCAACATCGTGGGCTCCTGCTGCGGCTCCACTCCGGCACACACCAAGGCCATCCGCACTGCGCTGGCTTGAGTCGCAACATCCGTACGGTTCCCAGATCTCGGGGGTCCCGGTGCTGGCTAGGCTCCTCCTGAGGAGATCCCTGCATGCTCATTGACATCCTGCGCAGTTTTCTGCGCCCCTACGGCGCACGCGTGGCCGCCATCACCGTGTTCGTGCTGACCCAGGTCATCATCAGCCTGTACCTGCCCAGCATGAACGCCGACATCATCAACAACGGTGTGGCCGTCGGCAATACCGACTACATCTGGCATGTCGGCCTGCAGATGCTGGGACTCACCCTGTTCTCGGTGATCGTGTCGCTGATCGCCGCCTACCTCACGGCCTTTGTCTCCATGTCGTTCGCTCGCGATCTGCGCAGCGCCGTGTTCCGCAAGGTCTTGGGCTTCAACGCGCAGGACGTCGACCGCTTCGGCACGCCCTCGCTCATCACCCGCAACACCAACGACATCCAACAGGTGCAGGTACTCGTCACCATGGGCCTCTCGATGCTGCTCATGGCTCCCCTTTCCATGATCGGCGGAGTGGTGATGGCGCTGCGACACAACGTGAGGATGTCCATCCTCATCGTGGTCGCGGTGCCGGCCATGGCCGCCGTCATCGGCACCATGATGGCCCTGGCCATTCCCCAGTTCCGCATCATCCAGAAGCGCATCGATCGCATCAATGGTGTGCTGCGTGAGCAGATCACCGGCATGCGCGTGATCCGCGCCTTCGTGCGGGACGACTTCGAACAGGCACGGTTCGCTGTGGCGAATGGTGAACTACGTGATACCTCCTTGCGCATCAACCGCATCTTCGCCATCGCCATGCCGACGCTCATGCTGATCATGAACTTCTCCACCATCGGTGTGGTCTGGTTCGGCGCCCATCTGGTCTCCACCGGCGACATGCAGATCGGTGACATCTCCGCCTTCCTCAGTTACATCATGCAGATCCTGATCTCGGTAATGATGTCGACGATGGCCGTCATGCTGGTGCCACGTGCAGCTGCAAGCGCAGAACGCATCAAGGAAGTGCTCGACGTCCAGCCCACCATCCTCGACCCTGTCATCACGCAAGCCCAGACGGAGCCCGGCGCGGTGGAATTCCGTGATGTGAGCTTCCGCTACCCGGGCGCTGAGGAACCCGTCCTGCGCGGCCTCAACTTCCGTGTGGAACCGGGCCAGTTCACCGCCATCGTCGGCGGCACGGGCTCAGGCAAGAGCACGCTCATCAATCTGCTGGCGCGGTTCCACGACGCCTCCGAAGGCAGGGTTCTGGTCGGTGGCGTGGATGTGCGCGATCAGAACCGGCACCAGCTTTACCGCTGCCTGGGCATCGTTCCCCAGCGTGCGTATCTCTTCGGTGGGACCGTCCGCGACAATGTGCGCTTCGGCGCACAGGACCTCGATGACGAAGCCGTGTGGCGCGCCATCGAGACGGCGCAGGCCGGGGACTTCGTCCGCGAACTCGAGGGTGGGCTCGACTACGAGATCGCCCAGGGAGGCCAGAATCTCTCGGGCGGGCAGAAGCAGCGCATGGCCATCGCCAGGGCCATCGCCATGCGACCCCAGATCTACATACTCGATGATTCCTTCAGCGCCCTCGACGCGACCACGGACGCACGTCTGCGGGCGTCACTGCAGCAGGAGACGGCAGGCTCCACGGTGATCGTGGTGGCACAGCGCATCAGCACCGTGCTGCACGCTGATCGCATCATCGTCCTCGACGAGGGGGTGGTCGCAGGCATCGGCACGCACGACCAGTTGCTCAACACCTGCAACGCCTACCGGGAGATCGTCGGCTCGCAGATGGGCGTCAACGCATGAGCACGCCTCGCCCACAAGCCCCCATCATGCGCGGCCCCGGCGGCGGCGGGCACGGCCCCATGGCGGCGATGATGCGGGGCGGCGGCGGCTCGGCCACCAACGCCAAGCTCGCGGCCAAGCGTCTGCTGCAGCGCCTCGACAGTCAGCGGCGGGTCCTCTATCTGGTCCTCACCCTCACCTCGCTGGCCACGGCCGCGGGCCTGCTGGGGCCCAAGCTGCTGGGCGATGCGACAACCCGTGTGTTTGCCGATCTCATGGGCATGAAGCTGCATGCCGCCGGAGCCCCCCTCGGCACCTCTACATCCACCCTTGCCGCTCAACTGCGCAAGAGTGGACAGGACCGCTTTGCCAACATGATCGAAGGCATGCATGTGGTGCCCAAGCTGGCCGTGGATTTCGGGGCCGTGGGCTCCCTGGTGGCCGTGGTTGTCGGCCTGTACATCGTGGGCTCGGTGCTGCTGTGGATGCAGGGCTACCTGATGGCCGGAGTGGCGCAGAGGGCCGTGTTCGAGTTGCGTCGTGATGTGGAGACCAAGCTGGCACGGGTACCGCTCAAGTACGTCGACGGTCAGTCGCGTGGTGACCTGCTGAGCAGAGTCACGAACGACATCGACAACATCGGCAACACCTTGCAGCAGGGGCTCAGCCAGTTGCTCTCGTCACTGCTCCAGGTCATCGGCACGCTCATCGTCATGTTCTTCCTGTCGTGGCAGCTGGCCCTGGTTTCGCTGCTCATCGTTCCCTTGTCGATCCTCATGACGACGCGTATCGCCAAGCGTTCACAGCTGCACTTCGCGACCCAGTGGCGTGAGACGGGCAAGGTCAATGGTCACGTCGAGGAGATGCACACCGGCCACTCCGTGGTGCTGGCCTACAACCGGCGCGAGCGGGCCATGGCCGACTTCGACTCCTACAACGACGCCCTCTACGAAGCCAGTTTCAAGGCCCAGTTCCTGAGCAGCATCATCATGCCGATGATGAACGTGCTCTCCAACCTCAATTACGTCGTCATCGCGGTGCTCGGTGGTATCCAGGTGGCGTCCGGCCAGTTGGCGCTGGGGCAGGTGCAGGCCTTCATCCAGTACTCGCGGCAGTTCACCATGCCCCTCGGCCAGATCGCGGCACAGGCCAACCAGTTGCAGTCCGGCCTGGCCTCCGCCGAGCGCGTCTTCGAGGTGCTGGACGCGCTTGAGGATGATCCGGAGCCGCGCGGCTCCAAGCAGGTCATCCGCGAGGCCCGTGGTGAAGTGACCATGGAGCATGTGAGTTTCCGCTACGTGCCCGAGACGCCGCTGATTGAGGATGTGAACGTCCATGTGCTGCCCGGCCAGACGGTGGCCGTCGTGGGGCCCACCGGTGCCGGCAAGACCACCATCGTCAACCTGCTCATGCGCTTCTACGAGATCGACGACGGTCGCATCACGCTCGACGGCGTCGACACCCGTGACATCGCGCGCGAGGACCTGCGCTCCGAATTCGGCATGGTGCTGCAGGACACCTGGCTGTTCAACGGCACCATTCGCGACAACATCGCGTACGGCCGTGAAGGCGCGACCGAGGAGGAGGTGTTCGCCGCCGCCCGAGAGGCCCATGCCGATCACTTCATTCGCACCCTGCCCCACGGCTACGACACCGTCCTCGACGACGATGCGACGAATATCTCGGTGGGCGAGCGCCAGTTGCTCACCATCGCGCGGGCCTTCCTGGCCGATCCCTCGGTGCTCATCCTCGATGAGGCAACCTCCAACGTGGACACGCGTACCGAGGTGCTCATCCAGGAGGCCATGAATCGCTTGCGCCACGGCCGCACCGGCTTCGTCATCGCCCACCGCTTGTCAACCATCCGCAACGCCGACACCATCCTGGTCATGGATCATGGCCGCATCGTGGAGCAGGGATCGCATGACGAACTCATCAAG
This sequence comes from Actinomycetes bacterium, assembly GCA_021784375.1. The sequence goes on from JAJXSV010000200.1 coordinate 4,148, forward strand.
GCCGGCGGCTTCTACCGCGACCTCTACCAAAGCCAGTTCTCGGAGTGATGCTGCCTAGAGCGTGAACTGCTGGTGGCTGTGGCTGGTCTCCACGATGCCGCTGGAGTAGCGCTCCTCGTAACGGGCCGTGCGCCAGACCAGCACGGAGAGCAACCAGGCGGCGACGAATGAGCCCACGATCCAGTAGCCGATGCCGTTGAGGTCCACCCGCGCGATGTTGCTGATGATCGGCACGGCGGTGACGTCGGTCTTCATGGAGATGACCTGCACCAGCTCGATGGTGCCGATGACGAGCGCCACGAAGATGGAGAGGCCGGTGGTAGTGAGGTTGTAGTAGATCTTGCGCAGCGGCGAGGTGAAGGCCCAGGCATAGGCCTTGGTCATGAAGATGCCGTCCAGGGAATCCATGAGGGACATTCCGGCGGCGAAGATCAGGGGCAGCGCGATGATGGCAAGCGGCGGCAGGGTACCGCCGACAGTGCCGACCGCCGCCGTGGCGGAGATGCCAAGCAGCGCCACCTCAGTGGCGGTGTCGAAGCCGAGACCGAAGAGCACGCCTACGGGGTAGAGCTGCCAGGCCTTGTCGAAGCCATTCTTGAAGAAGCCACGGAACACCCGCTTGAGCAGCCCGCGCTCGTTGAGCAGCTGCGTCAGGTGTTCGTGGGAGAACTGGCCGGACTTGGCCTGCCGCCAGACCTTCCAGATGCCGGCCAGAATCACCAGGTTGAGGATGCCCACCAGGTA
>JAJXSV010000201.1 GCA_021784375.1 Actinomycetes bacterium
TCACGCTGCTCCGAGTCGAAGGCGCGTTCCGCCTGCTCAATGAGCGTGAGCATGTCGCCCATGTCGAGGATGCGCGAGGCCATGCGATCGGGGTGGAAGGCCTCGAAGTCCTCGAGGCGCTCTCCGGTGGACGCGAAGAGGATGGGCCGGCCGGTGGCCTCCCGGATGGAGAGGGCCGCGCCGCCCCGCGCATCACCATCGAGTTTGGTGAGGACGACACCGTCAAAGCCGACACCCTCACCGAAGGCAGCAGCGGTGAGCACCGCATCCTGGCCGATCATGGCGTCGACTACGAACAGCGTCTCGTCCGGCGACACCGCATCACGGATGCCCCGTGCCTGCGACATCATGACCTCGTCGATGGCGAGGCGCCCAGCGGTGTCCACGATCACGATGTCGTGCACCTGGCGCTTGGCAAAAGCGATGGAATCGCGTGCCACCTGCACCGGATCGCCCGCACCGTTTCCGGGCTCGGGCGCGAAGGTGGCGACGCCAGCACGCTGGCCCACGACCTTCAACTGGTCAACGGCATTGGGACGCTGGAGATCGGCCGCGACGAGCAACGGAGTGTGACCCTGCGACTTCAAGTGCAGTGCCAGTTTGCCGGCGAGCGTGGTCTTGCCGGCACCCTGCAGGCCCACCAGCATGATGACGGTGGGCGCGGTCTTGGCGAAGTTCAGGCGCCGCGTCTCGCCGCCGAGCACCTCGACCAGTTCCTCATGAACGATCTTGACGATGGTCTGCGCGGGGTTGAGCTGGCCGGTGAGGTCGGTCTCGGCGGCACGCTCACGAATGCGGTCGGTGAACACCTTGACCGTGGGCAGCGCGACGTCGGCTTCCAGCAGTGCGCTGCGGATGTCCTTGACCATGCGGTCGATGTCCGCCTGCGCCAGTTTGCCGCGACCCCGCAGCGATTTGAAGGTGTCGGCAAGCCGATCCGACAACTGACCGAACATCATGAACCCCTTGGTGCGTAGGAGTCCTAGCCTATTTGCAGCACCGCGGTCACTGCGTCGACGGCGTCCCGACGTCGGTGCGGCAGCAGCCGGCTGCCATCCGCATCGACCAGGTAGAGCACGTCAATCACCTCAGAGCCCAGCGTCTCCACGCGCGCATTGAGCACGTTGAAGTCCATGTCCGCCAAGGCGCGCGTGACCCGCCACAGCAGCGCCGGCGCATCGTGCGCCCTCACCTCCAGCACGTCGGCGCGATCACTTGCCCCTTCCAGCAGGCGCACCTTGGGCGGCGGCGGAGTGAAGCCACGGCGCTTGGGACGGACGGCACGCAGTGAGGAGATCGCCACTTCCAGATCGGCCGCGCCGTCGATGGCCCGCCGGATCTGGGTCTCGATGAGCTCGCCCGCCGGCGGATCGCCGAAGGTGGGCACCGCCTGCCAAAGCTGAAGTGCGCGACCCTCACGAGTTTCGAAGGAGGCGGAACGGACATCAAGGCGTTGCAGTGACAGCACGCCTGCCACCGTCGAGAGCAGGCCCACCCGGTCCTCGGCCGCCACCAGCACGCGCACACCGTCGCCGTCCTGCTCCACCGAAATGCGGGTGTCGTGTCCACGGAGAAGTGGCGCATACGCATCCCACACCGGCGTGGATTCCACGAGTGCCTCACCCTCGATCGCGGTGTGGGTGCGGGCCACCAGATCAGCGATGAGACGCGCCTTCCAGTCGGACCAGGCGGCAGGGCCGGTGGCCAGTGAATCGGCTTCCGTCAACGCGTGCAGGAGATCGAGGACGTCGTGGCTGCCCACGGCCTCGACCAGCGAGCGGATGGTGGCGGGATCCTCGGGATCGCGGCGAGTGGCCGCCTCGGACAGCAGCAGATGGTGCTGTACAAGCAGCCGCAGCGTCACGATATCGGCGGCCGCGAAGCCCAGCCGATGGGCGACGTCCTGCATGAGCAGGGCGCCGGTGGCACTGTGGTCCGGTCCCCTGCCCTTGCCGATGTCGTGGTACAGCGCAGCCACCACCAAGAGATCGGGTCGGGTGACGTCGCGCATGAAGGAAGCCGCGTTGGCCGCTGCCTGCACCTGGTGGCGGTCGACTGTGTAGGTGTGCAGGGCATTGCGCTGCGGCAGTGACCGCACCGACTCCCAGTAGGGCAGCAGGCGGGTGAAGGAGCCGGCGTTGTCCAGCGCCTCCCACACGGCAACGGCGCCGGCACCGGCGCCGAGGAACGAGATGAGCGCATCACGCGCGGCGCGTGGCCAGGGCTGGGGAATCTCGAGCGGCGACGACGCGAAGCGGGCCACCGTCTCCGGTGCAATGAGCATCCCGGCCTGCGCGGCGGCCGCGGCGGTGCGGAGCAGCAGCAGCGGATCACGGTCCGGACGTGCCTCGCGCGCCAGAAAGGCCTCGCCGTTCTGCGCCACGACGCCATCGGCGATGGGGAATCGTTCCTCGGGTTGCGAACGCAGTCGCTGCATCACCGACTTCTTGCGCGTGAGCCGGAGGACACGCTGCCAGGTGACGTCGGAGGCGTAGGCGATAGCGCGCCCGGCATCGATGACTTCGCGCAGCAGCAGGTCGTCGCTGCGCACCTCGAGCAACGCCGCTACGCGCGCCTGTTCCTGCATCACGAGCTTGGAGGCCGCGCGTCCTGTCACCTGATGCAGGGCGTCGCGCACGTCCATGAGCCGTTGTGCTGCGGCATCCACTTCGGCATGCGAGTAATCGGTGATCCAACTGGCCGCGATGCAACGCAGGATGGCGGCATCGCGCAGGCCTCCGTAGGAATCCTTGAGGTCGGGCTCCAGCAGATGGGGCAACTCGTGTTCACGGGCGATGCGCGCCTGCACCTCTTCATGGAGTTCCGGAAGCCGCGTCTGTGCCAGCCCGCGCCAGTCGGCGAGAACCGAGGAGCGCACCGACTCTGCGAGTGCCGCGTCGCCGACCACGAAACGGGCGTCGAGGATTCCCAACGTCACCTTGAGTTCGCCCGACGCCAGGCGTCGCGTTTCGGCCATGGTGCGAACGCTGTGGTCGAGTGCGACTCCGGCATCCCAGATGGGGTACCAGATGGCGTCAGCGACGCGTGCCACTTCGCCGGGTGCAACGGAATTGGGGTGCACAAGCAAGAGGTCGAGATCACTGAAGGGCGCAAGTTCGCCGCGGCCGTAACCACCAACCGCGATCAACGCGCCACCGATGTCCGTCAGACCCGCGTCGGTCGCCAGCTGCGAGATCCAGGCATCGCTGGCCTTCACCAGCCGATCCGTGCGTGCCCTCGAGGGCATGCCGACGGCTATCCGCGATCGCGCCTGGAGCAGTTCCGCAGCGGTGGCCATGAAGTGTCCTAGACCGCGCCGGGGCCACGTTCGCCGGTACGCACGCGCACGACATCCTCGAGGTTGGTGATCCAGATCTTGCCGTCACCGATGCGATCGGTTCGTGCCGCTTCGACGATGAGGTCGATGAGCTCATCCACCTGCGCGTCATCGACGACGAGTTCCACGCGCACTTTAGGCACCAGATCGATGCGGTACTCGGCGCCGCGGTAGACCTCGGTGTGACCTCGCTGCCGGCCGTAGCCACTGGCCTCGGACACGGTCATGCCGGTGATGCCCGCGTGCTCGATGGCTGCTTTCACGTCGTCCAGTTTGAAGGGCTTGATGATGGCGGTGATGAGCTTCATGGGCGATTCCCCTGTCCGTGGTGCGTGGAGAGATACGAGCCGGCTCCGGTTCGCGCGTCGAGTTCGTACGCGGTCTCAGCATGCTCGGTGAAGTCGACGCCTTCAATTTCGGCGTCACGAGCGATGCGGAAACCGATGCTGCGATCAATGGCCTTGCCAATGATGGTGGTCATGACCAGCGAATAGACGAGCACCACCAGCACACCCAGAGCCTGCTTGTTGAGCAGGCTGAAGCCGCCTCCGTGCAGCAGGCCGTTGGCACCGGCCGCGTTCACCAAGCGTGTGCCGAGCAGGCCGATGGCCAGCGTTCCCCAGATGCCACCCACCAGGTGCACGCCCACGAGGTCCAGGGAATCGTCATAGTTGAAGCGGTATTTCAGACCGATGGCGAAGGAGCTGAGGGCACCTGCGACGACACCGATGACGATGGCGCCGAGGGGCGTCACGTACCCGCACGAGGGTGTAATCGCGACCAACCCTGCCACAGCACCGGAGGCCGCACCGAGGCCGGTGGGTCGCCCGTCACGCCACTTCTCGACGAGCAGCCAACCGCCGATGCCTGCAGCGCCGGCCATCTGGGTGTTGGTGAGGACGACGGCGGCCAGGCCGTTGGCACCCAGTGCGGAACCGGCGTTGAAGCCGAACCAGCCGAACCACAGCAGACCCGCACCGATGATGACGAGCGGGATGGAGTGCGGGCGCATGGGTTCGCGCTTGAATCCGATGCGGGGACCGAGCACCACGGCCATGGCCAGCCCCGCGATGCCGGCATTCACTTCGACGGCGGTGCCTCCCGCGAAGTCGAGCAGGCCGTGGGCCGCGAGGATGCCCTCACCAGTGGTACGGCCATCGACCACCTGCCCGAGGTCGAATACCCAGTGTGCGACCGGCAGGTACACGAGCGTGGTCCACACGGCGACGAAGAGGGTCCAGGCCGAGAACTTGGCACGATCGGCGATGGCACCGGAGATGAGCGCCACCGTGATGATGGCGAAGGTGAGCTGGAAGGTGGAGAAGGCAAGCGCGGGGATGGGATGAGTGCCACCGTTGTTCGTCACTGCATTCACCAACCCTCCAAGACTGCCGGATGTGATGGAACCGATGATGGAGTTGCCGGAATCGCCGAAGGCCATTGAGTAGCCGTAAAGCGCCCAGATCACGCTCACCACGGTGATGGAGATGAGCGACATGAGCATCATGTTGATGACGCTCTTGGCGCGCACCATGCCGCCGTAGAACAGTGC
>JAJXSV010000202.1 GCA_021784375.1 Actinomycetes bacterium
CTGGAGAAGGTGGGCGAATCCCGCACCTCGCTGAGATCGAGGACCACGTCGTAATGGTCGACGGCGATGACGGCGGCACGTTCTGCCGCTTCGGACTTGGCGAGGTTCTGGCCGGGCACGTTGCTCCTTGAGGGTCCCGCCAATCCTGTCACGCGCCATGGTGCGGCCGCGTCGGGAATGCCGGCCAACGCGGCAATTCGTGGGCTCAACCGCGCTCGCATCGCGGCCACATGCCAGAATTCGGCCATGCGAGTGCACATAGCGTCCGACCACGCCGGCTTCGACCTCAAGAACATCCTGGCCGATCACCTGCGCGGGCAGGGCCACGTCGTCGTCGATCATGGAGCTGACCGTTACGACGCCAATGACGACTACCCGTCCTTCTGCATTGCCGCGGGCGAGGCGGTGGTGGCGGAACCGGGCTCGCTGGGCGTGGTGCTGGGTGGCTCGGGCAACGGTGAGCAGATCGCGGCCAACAAGGTGCGGGGCGTGCGTGCCGCCCTGGCCTGGAGCGTGGAGACCGCTCGATTGGGGCGGCAGCACAACGATGCCAATGTGGTGGCCGTTGGTGGCCGCATGCATGCAACGGAGGATGCGCTGGCCATCGTGGATGCGTTTCTCTCCACACCCTTCTCGCATGAGGAGCGCCATCTGCGTCGCATCAACCAGGTGCTCGCCTACGAGGAGCGGTAGGGGGCTGTCCGCATGGCTCGCGAGATCAGCAAGGAGATGACGCTGTGCGTCTCCCTCTCCGCGCGACCGAGCAACATCGGCACCCGCTTCCACAATTTCCTGTTCGAGGCCCTCGAACTTCCCTTCCTGTACAAGGCCTTCGCCCCCGCCAGCCTCGAGCAGGCAGTGCAGGGGATGCGCGGGCTGCCGATTCGCGGTGCCGGAATCTCCATGCCCTACAAGGCGCAGGTAATACCGCTGCTCGATGAACTGGATCCCACGGCAGCCGGGATCGGTGCGGTCAACACCATCGTGAATGACGGTGGCAGGCTCACCGGATACAACACTGACGTGATTGCGGTGGAGCGACTACTGGCTGCGCACCAGGTGCGCCCCGACGTGCCCCTGGCCCTGATTGGTTCAGGCGGTATGGCCAGCGCCTGTGCTGCGGCACTGGCCCGGGCGGGATTCGACAAGGTCACCGTGGTTGCGCGCAATCAGCAGGCAGGAACGGCGCTCGCCAATCGCCATGGCTGGAGTTGGGAGCCCATAGCCGAGCCGCGCTTCTCGACTCTGCTCAACGCCACACCGGTGGGCATGGCTGGTGGCGCCGAGTCGGAGCGGTTGCCGGTTCCCGATGCGGTGGTGGAGCAGGCCACGACCGTGTTCGACGTGGTGGCGGTCCCCGAGCGGACACCGCTCCTGCGTCTGGCAGCCGAGCTGGGCAAGCAGTGCATCGCCGGGGGCGACGTCATGAGCTTGCAGGCAGTTGAACAGTTCGAGCGCTATACGGGTGTCCGTCCGAGTGAGGAACTGGTCGCCGCCGCGACCGCCTTTTCGCGCCTGGCGTAGCCGAGTGCAAGGATCGCTGATGGATTCGAGCGTCTGTGTGGAATGCCGCGGAGCTCGTTGCCGTTGCAGCAGGCGGAGGTGTTGTCGTGTCCGAGACCATAGAACTGACCGTCGGGGGTATGACCTGCGGTTCTTGTGCGGCACGCATCGAACGCAAGCTCAACAAGCTGGATGGCGTCGAAGCCGCGGTCAACTACGCCACAGGTAAGGCCTTCGTGCAGTTCGACGCCGGCATTGTGCCCGACCTGCTCATCAAGACCATCGAGGACACGGGGTACAGCGCGACCCTGCCCAGCGCTGAAGACTGGGAGCACGAGGAGGCCTCGGAGTTGCTTCTTCGGCTCCTCGTCTCGGCCGGTCTGGCCCTGCCGGTCCTCATCATCTCCATGATTCCAGGCGCGCAGTTCACGGGCTGGCCCTGGTTCGCCTTCGCTCTTTCCACACCGGTAGTGGTGTGGGGTGCGCTTCCCTTCCACCGCGCTGCCATCATCAACGCCCGCCATCGCGCCACCACCATGGACACCTTGATCTCACTCGGCGTCACCGCCGCCTACCTGTGGTCGGTGAAGACACTGTTCAGTGGTGTCAGCATGGGCAGCATGCACGGCAGTGTCGGTGCTGCGCCCGTGGGCACCTCAGATTCCGGCGAGGTGTATTTCGAGGTGGCCTCTGCGGTCACCACCTTCATCCTGCTCGGGCGCTATCTGGAGGCGCGTGCCAAGCGCCAGTCCGGTGCGGCGCTGCGGGCCCTGCTCAACCTCGGTGCCAAGGACGTCGCTGTCATGCGGGATGGCATCGAGACACGGATCCCGGTCGGTCTGCTCCGTGTCGGTGATCTCTTCGTCGTGCGGCCGGGGGAGAAGATCGCCACTGACGGTGAGGTGGTCGACGGGGCCAGCGCGGTCGATGCCTCCATGCTCACCGGCGAGTCCGTCCCCGTGGAGGTTTCAGTCGGTGATGAGGTTGTCGGCGCGACAACGAATGTCGGCGGTCGCCTGACCGTGCGGGCCACGCGTGTGGGTGGCGACACGCAACTGGCGCAGATGGCCCGGCTGGTCGAGCAGGCGCAGAATGGCAAGGCACCTGTCCAGCGGCTCGCCGACCGTGTGTCCGCGGTGTTCGTCCCAGTGGTGATTGTGCTTTCGCTGCTCACGCTCGCTGCCTGGCTGCTCTCCGGCCACACCGCCAATGCATCCTTCACAGCGGCGGTCGCCGTGCTCATCATCGCCTGTCCGTGCGCGTTGGGCCTGGCCACTCCGACAGCCTTGCTGGTGGGTACCGGTCGGGGTGCTCAGATGGGCGTGCTCATCAAGGGTCCACAGGTGCTGGAGTCCACCCGCAAGGTCGACACCATCGTTCTCGACAAGACAGGCACTGTCACAACCGGCCGCATGGCACTGCATCAGGTGGTTTCCGCAAATGGTCATTCCGCAGCGGATCTCCTGCGCTGGGCGGGTGCGGTCGAGCACAGCAGCGAACACCCCATCGCCGCTGCAGTGGCGGCGGCCGCGGTCGAACAGCAGGGGGCGCTGCCCGCGGTTGAGGACTTCATGAGCACGCAGGGGCTGGGCGTGCGAGGCCTTGTCGATGGACACTCGTTGCGTGTCGGCCGCGTCTCCTGGTTGCACGAGCAGACGGGTGCCTCGCTGTCCGCGGAGCTGCTCAACGCGGAACGCGTGGCGGAAGCGCATGGCCGGACGGTGGTGGGTGTGGCCGTGGACGGCGTGATCGGCGGACTGCTGGTGGTAGCCGATGCGCCCAAATCCACGTCGAAGCAGGCAGTCCAGGAGTTGAAATCGCTGGGATTGAGGCCGGTGCTGCTCACCGGTGACAGTGAGGCCGCAGCGCGGGCGGTGGCCGATGAGGTGGGTATCGACGAAGTTATCGCCCGAGTCATGCCGGCGGACAAGGTTGCGGTGGTACAGCGGCTGCAAGCCGAGGGTCGCGTGGTTGCCATGGTCGGTGACGGTGTCAACGATGCGGCTGCATTGGCCGCCGCTGATCTGGGGCTGGCCATGGGCACTGGAACCGACGTCGCGATCGAGGCCTCGGACATCACGCTGGTGCGCGGTGACCTGCGCTCCGCGGCTGACGCCATCCGACTCTCCCGGGCCACCCTGCGCACCATTCAGGGCAATCTGTTCTGGGCCTTCGCCTACAACCTGGCTGCAGTGCCGCTGGCCGCTCTGGGGCTGCTCAATCCCATGATCGCCGGTGCCGCCATGGCCGCGTCCTCGGTGTTCGTGGTCAGCAACAGCCTGCGGCTGCGTCGCTTTCGAGCTTGGTCCCGGTAGCCTCAGGCAATCGACTCAGGTGGTCCCCAATTGATTCACAGTGGATTCGCAGCCGCGCGAAGTGATCGGGATGCGCAGCCGTCGGACAATGGTCCCGTGATGGTTGCGCGAAGGATCTTCCTGACGGTGGCTGCGCTCGCATTGCTCGGCGGCATGCTGGCAGGCGGTGTCAGTCGCTTCATGTCCACGGCCGCAGCACAAGCCATGTCATTGCACCCGCAGACCATCCGGCTCACGGTGCATGTGGACGCCGGCAACGATGTGTGGCACAAGTGGACACTGAACTGCCGGCCCTCCACCGATTCCACGCTTCCCGACACGGCCGCCGCCTGCAAGTTCCTTGCCAAATCCGGGCGCTCCGTGCTCGCTCCCGATCCGCGCACTTGGATGTGCTCGATGATCTACGGCGGCCCCCAGCGCGCCAAGATCTACGGCACCTGGGGTGGCAAGTGGGTTAGCGAGAACTTCCGCCGCACCAACGGCTGTGAGGTGGCCCGCTGGCAACGGCTGGTCGTGCTGCTCGGAACACCCTGGATCACGTCCAGCGCCAGTCCCGGCCCGGGCAGTTCCCTCGTGCGCGGTCGGGTCTCGCTCGGCCCCACCTGTCCGGTGCAGCAAGCAGGCCAGACCTGCGAGAAGCCCTCCATCGATGCGCTCGTCACCTTCAGTAACGGCAGCGATACCGCAACCGCCCGCGCCAGCACCGCGGGTGGCTTCCAGATTGCATTGGCAGATGGTGTCTGGCAGGCAACCGCCAGTGCCGGTATGCGCTGTCCGGTGGTACCGGTGACGGTGCCCACCAGCGCAGAGGTCGTCATCGCCTGCGACACTGGCATCCGCTGAACACTGCGAACCTTCGGGTTCGATTAGCGTCACCCGCGGAACACAGTGGAGCGGGTGACGGGAATCGAACCCGCGTGGCTAGCTTGGAAGGCTAGGGCTCTACCATTGAGCTACACCCGCGCACCGGCGCTGGGCGCCGGAATTGGGGAAGTTTAGCGGGGGAATCCGCGTCGCTCGACGCCACCCGCGGACCGG
>JAJXSV010000203.1 GCA_021784375.1 Actinomycetes bacterium
CCCTTCACCGACCGCGCGCAGGCTCATGACGAAGCGCAGTTGCCCAGGCTCGCAGCCCGTCTGATCGGGCGCCGGCACTATCGACGGATTGAAGAGGGCGGCGCCTTCGATCGCGTACTCCTGTGTGAAATAGGCACCGATGAGTTCTACGCGATCCTGTGTCAACTCGGGATGCACGACGGGGTCGCTGTGCGCCACCAATTGATAGTTGCGGCGGAAGTGTGCGCGCAGATCATCGTGACGGGTCGCGTACGCCGCCAGCGTGTGCGCGAGGATCTCCGATACCTGCTCGTCGCTGAAGGCCATGACGCGATTGATCACCGACTGCGCGCGAGAGAGACCCTGGATGAGTCCCTCCTGCCCGGGGTCGAAGGCACGACTGATGACCCGCGCCGGGTGGCAGCGGATCTCGGTGTCGATGCGTTGCACCAACGAGATCATGAAGCTACCGGGATCCGTTGCAGCTGCTGGAAGGTCGTGAGCATGGCGAGCGTTGATTCGGCACCGCGATTCTGGTTTCGGCCCGCAGCGTGCAGGCCATCGAAGCCGACGCTGTGTGCGTCGTCTGTCATGGGGATGCGGACATCGTTCTCGCCGTCGAACCATGCCGCGCAGGATTCGACGGTGTGGAGCCACTGCGGGTCATTGGTGATGTCGAAGGCGGCGCGACAGGCGTCGGCCAGTGTTGCCACTTCGATGGGCTGCTGATCGAAACCGGGACGCGGCTCACCCGGGGCCCAACCACCGACCGGTGTGACGGAGATATGCCCATCGTGCGTCTCTATGTCGACCAGCCAGTGCAACATGCTGAGACCGGCAGCCAGCCATCGGGGTTCGTCCAGCAGTTGGCCGGCGAGCAGCAGCACCTGCGGAATCACAGCATTGGCGTAGCGCAGACGGGATTCCGGCCACGGCCATTGTGTGTTGTTCCCGGGAATGGCGATGGCCTTGGCCGCGGATCGCAGCAGCTGCCGCGCGGCCATGTCCGTGGGATCGAATGCCAGCACCTCGGCCGCACCCAGACCCGCAAAGCACATGGCATGCAGCTCCGGTGAGCGACGTTTGGCCCCGCGCTTGAAGGCAGAGAGCGCCGTGTCGTGCAATGCCGGCATGCGCGCCGCCGTCGAGCCCAGCGCCCACAGTGACCGTCCCCAGCAGTCCTCCAGCCCCGGCTGATCGGTCCAGCGGCCGGCTGCATTCATGCGGTTCCGTGAACGACCATCGCGAGTCTGCGCACCGACGAGGAAGCGCAGGTAGATGTGGGCCTGAGCCGTGAGTTCGGGAAGGGGCTCGCGTTCGCGCGCGATAGCCACCAGACCACGCGCCACGTCATCCACGCAGTAGCCGTGTTCCTGGCGCGCGGTGCCGAATTCCGCATGCTCAAAGAGACCGCGGCCATCGCTCAGGCGCAACAGATGCCGGAACGAGTAGTTGGCCGTCATGCTGTGACCTCCAGGGGACGCGGCGACTCGACCACCTCGATGGCCAGTTGGCGATAGCGGTCTGCGACAGCAGACCAATGGAGCTCCGGTGCCAGTCGACGAGCTTCCGTGGCCATGCGATGCATGAGCCGGGGCTGACTGATGACCTGCCGCAGCGCTTCGGCAATTGACGCCGGATCACGACGGTCAACGATCAGGCCGGCACCCGAACTCAACAGTTCCTGAGCATGCGGGAAACCGGTGGATATGACGGGTTTGCCCAAGGCCACAGCCTCCGCCAGAACACCCGACGTCACCTGATCCGCGGAGTCGTAGGGCAGCAGTACCAGGTCTGCCGCATTGGCTATACGGAAGAGTTCCTTGGTGCGGTGGTAGCGCGCGTCGAACGAGACCACATCTTCCAGGTGCGCTCTGCGCACCAGTGAGGTGAGGTGCTCGCGATACGACTCGCCATCATTGGCCAACACCTTGGGATGGGTCTCCCCCACCACCAGATAGCGAGGCAGGGGACGGGTGCCCTTGAGCAGGGCCATGGCTTCGATCGCCCACTCGATGCCCTTGCCGGGGCCCAGCAGACCCCAGGTCAGCACGACTGGTCGAGAGCGACGCATGGGAGACAGGCGCGGGCGCAGGAAGTGCCGGGTATCGGGCGCACCATGCGGAATCACCACCACCCGTTCCGGATCGGCCTGGTACACGTCGATGAGTCGCTCGCGGGCGGCGCGCGTCATGACCACGGTGCGTTCACTACGCGCGAGCAGCACGTTCACGATCTGTCGCTGGTTGAGCGACGGATTGGCGAGCACGGTGTGCATGACGGTGATGACAGGAACGGTGAGCTCGGAGATGACATCGAGCACATCGGCGCCGTCATCGCCGCCGAAGATGCCGAACTCGTGCTCGATGATCGCCACTTGCTGGCTCTCGAGCACTGCAGCGGCGGCCTGGGCCCCACCGTGACGGCCGCGAACCCATTGGTGCACAACCTCCGCGGGCTGACGGGAGGCGCGCGCATCCACGATGCTCACCACCGCTGCTTGCTCTTGGAGCGTTGTGAGCGCGCCGACAAGAGACGCGGTGAACGTGGCAATACCGCATTGCGTGGGCGGATAGGTGGACAGAAGGCCAAGGGAAATGGTCATGTGGCAGGCCTTTCACGAGAAGACAGGCGCCGAGAGATGGCTATGTCGGCTGAGGCAGCCGTTGTGATCGGCCCTCGGGGCCAATGCATGACGCGCAATTTGCGCACTCAACTTCGCGTTTTTCAATGTAGCACCGGATTACGACCGGGTAACGACGCTCAAGCGTGAACGCAGAGTGCCCACAGGACACTCACAGGGAAGCGAAGCCAAGAATTAACATCCGCCACCTTGACGGTGCCTTTCCAGGACCCCGCGCGTGCTTTGGATTCAACGCAAACCGTTGAAAACAAAGCGCTTTGCCGCCTCGATCTCCTCTTCGACGTCACTGCCATGCTCGATGCGGCGCACACAGACTTCAATCACCGACTGGATCTGCTGCGCCAGGCGCACCGCCTCCTTGTCGCCATGACGCGCCAGCGCGTGCATGAGGGGAGCGGCCATGGCCTGATGCAGACCACTCACCTGCGCCTTGCGTGTGGGTGGCAGGTCGGCGTTGGCAGCCGCACGTACGAACGCGTGGCGACCCTCAATGATGTAGCGGAGCGCGGCGCCCATCCAAAGTTCGATGGCCTGCTGTTCGTCCTCGGCTTCCGCCGTCGCCTGCTTCAGGTGTGTGGCCATGGTGATGAGCTCGTCGACCAGGATGTCCGCGACCATGTCAGCGCCGGAGGCGAAGTAGGAGTACACACTGGAACGCGCGATTCCCACCCGTTCCGCCACCGCGGCCACCGTTACTGCGCCCAGGCCCTGCTCCTGAGCGATCTCCGCTGCGGCATTGAGCAGTGCGGTCTGGCGCAGGTCACGGTTCTCCGCGACGGTCTGGCCCACGATCTTCGGCATGGCGGCAGTATCGCACCGCGGCGCGGGGGCCCGGTGAGCGGACCAAGGATTCGGATGCTCCGCGAACAAAGTCTCGCTTCGCTCAGGCGGCGCGCGCCGCCAGCGCCGCTTCCAGCTGCTCGAGCGCCGCCACCAAGGTCACGCGTGGGCAGGCCACATTCATGCGTACGTAGCCGGTGCCGCCGGGGCCGAAACTGTGGCCCATGTTGAGTGCCAGCCTGGCCTCCTGAGCCATGAACTTCTCCAGCTCGGGGTCCGTCATGCCCAGCTCCCGGCAATCCAGCCACATCAGGTACGTGGCCTCGAGCTCCACCGTCTTGATCTGCGGCAACCTTGTGGCCATGAACTCGCGAACGTACTTCGCGTTGGCAGCGATGTAGTCCACGCATTCGGTGAGCCATGGCTCGCAGTGCTCGTACGCGGCCTGACAGGCAACCAAACCCAGACGATTGGCTCCGGCAGCCGCGGCGCGCATGAGCTCCGCGTTGAGCTTATGTCGCAGGGTGGCGTCCTCCACGAAGATGTTGGAGGTATGCAAGCCGGCGACACTGAAGGTCTTGCTGGGCGCGGTGCAGGTGATGCTGATGCCGGAGAACTCAGGCTTGATACCAGCGAACACATGGTGCCGGCGGCCGGGCATGACCAGGTCCTGATGGATCTCGTCGGAGACCACGATGACGTTGTGCCGCACGCAGATGTCACCCATGCGCGTCAGCTCGTCGAGGGTCCAGGCGCGGCCGACGGGATTGGCGGGATTGCAGAGGATGAACATGCGCACGTTCTCGTCGACGATCCTGCGCTCGAAATCGTCGAAGTCGATCTCGTAGTGGCCATTGATGAGGAGCAATTGATTGAAGACCAACTTGCGATCGTTGAGCTTGACCGCCGAGTGGAAGGGCATGTACACGGGCGGCTGGATGAGCACGGCATCACCGGGCTGCGTGCAGCCGCGCACCGCCGCGGAGAAGGCCGTGACGACACCGGGCGTCTTGACCAGCCACTCCTCCTCGACCGTCCACTGGTAGCGGCGCTGCATCCATTCCGCGACGGCCTCGAAGTAGTCGCGCTTGGTGCCCGCGTAGCCGAAGAGCCCGCGTTGCGCCGCGGCCACGACGGCGTCGGTGATGGGTTGTGGTGAGCGGAAGTCCATGTCCGCCACCCAAAGCGCGATGGCGTCGGGCGCGTAGCCACGCTCGGCGAGAAAATTCCACTTGTAGCCATTGCTGTTGCTGAAATCGACGACTTCGTCGAACTGTGACGCCATAGCGGCAGGTTATCGGGTGCCCGCCCCCAGACACCTGACCGCACTCTCTTCCGCTTCACCGGCAGAACTCACGCGAAACACGGCGTGTCGCGCGAGTTCTGCCGGTGAAGCGGAATTTAGGACGGGGGTTGGGCGGCGGGG
>JAJXSV010000204.1 GCA_021784375.1 Actinomycetes bacterium
TCATTTCGGCCGCAGACTTCTTGCCACCCTCGAAGGAGTAGGCGCCGTCCTTGTGGAACTCGGTGGCAGCCACGTCGAGCGCGAGTGCCACATCGACGCCCAGCTTGTAGCCGGCCTTCTCGATGGCCTCGGCGATGTACTCGAGGGCCGCACGGTTCGTCGGCAGCGAGGGGGCGAAGCCACCCTCGTCGCCGAGACCGGTGGAGAATCCGGCCTTCTTGAGCACGGACTTCAGCGAGTGGTAGCACTCGGCACCGGTGCGCAGGGCCTCACGGAAGGTGGGAGCGCCGATGGGCGCGATCATGAATTCCTGGATGTCGACGCCGCCGTCAGCATGGGCGCCACCGTTCAGGATGTTCATCATGGGCACGGGCAGGGTGTGGGCGTTGGGGCCACCGATGTAACGGAACAGCGGCAGGCCGGCGCTGTCGGCAGCGGCCTTGGCCACGGCCAGCGAGACACCGAGGATGGCGTTGGCGCCGAGACGCGACTTGTTGGGCGTGCCGTCGAGGTCGATCATGGCCTGATCGATCAGGCGCTGCTCCGAGGCGTCGAACCCGATGACCTCGGGTGCGATCTCCTCCTCCACCGCGGCCACGGCCAGTTCAACGCCCTTGCCGAGGTAGCGGTCGCCACCATCGCGACGTTCGGAGGCTTCGAATGCACCGGTCGATGCACCGGACGGGACGGCAGCGCGTGCAACGGTGTCGTCGGAAAGGGCGATCTCGACCTCGACCGTGGGGTTGCCACGGGAGTCGAGGATTTCGCGGGCGAGCAGGGCCTCAATGGTTGCCACAGGTTCTCCAGTTCAGATGGCTCGCGCAGCCGCGAGCGGTTGTCGATGCACGACGAACGGAGTCTACCGGTGGGAGCAGGTTGGCAACGGGGGCCCTAGGGCCCGAGGGCTGAACCTCGGGTGAATACCTGCCCCGGCGCCTCCCCGCGGTTGTACGGCAGATCGCCGTGCCGTGGTCGTCCAACGTGTAACCGAGGGCGGACATGCACCGACGGCATTCGTCACCGTCAACGGGGAGTCGATGGGTTACGGCCGATCCAAGGGATGGACGAACAACTGCCCCGGCAACTTCGCCAATGGATCGAGCGGCTTGATCTCGACGTGGACGTCGTGACCAAGTTTGCGGATGCAGCCCACCAACACCGACTCGTCAATGTCCCGAAAGCGACCTCGCAGAATCGTCTCAAATCGGCGTTCGGGAATGCCCACGATTCGAGCAGCCTGCTTGTTGGTCAACTTCCGCGCCGCGACGGCATCGGCAATGCGAAGCACGAGCCCGGCCTTCGTCAGCATGGAGTCCGCATCAGCGAAACCGAGATCCGCGTAGACGTTGAAACTCATTTGCCACGCTCCTTCAGCGCCTGAGCAAGTCTGCTCTTAATGGTAGCCATGTCCCGCCGAGAGGTCGCCGTCCCGGAACTGGACTTCTTCTGAAAGCAATGGAGCACGGCAATGACATCGCCCAGTTTCACGGTGTAGACGGCTCGATAGGTGTCGCCTTTGAAGTCCTGGATGATTTCCACTACGCCCGCTCCCCCCGAAGCCTTTGAGCGGCTTGGCCGAGACGGGGTGGCGCCCCATCTGGGCCTCATACAGGGCGAAACCGACGTCGTAATGCACTTCGACGGGGAACTTCAAGAAATCCTGTTTGGCCGTGCCAATCCAGATAAGCGACTTGCCGGGAAATTCCATAGCCGCATGGTCAGGTGTTCGACCCTGTGGAAAACGGGGGACTTCGCAACTCGCTTGCGGAGATGCAACAGCCCGGCCGCCATGCCGCCCTGGAGCGGGCGCACGAAGACCGGGCCGGTTACACCTAGATGATGGCGAGTTGCTCGAGCTTGGCCTTGAGGGCGGGATTGCTGGGCTCGGTTAGGTGCGTGCCGTCCGGGAAGACGATGACAGGGATGGACTGCGCGCCCTGGTTGTACTCAAGTACCTTGGCGATCGCGCCTTCTGTCTGCTCGGTGTCGATGTACGTGTATTCGACGCCCAGTTCATCCAGCTGACGCTTGCTGCGACGGCAGTCGCCGCACCAGTCGGCACCGTAGAACTCGATCATGACCCACCCCTTGCTGTTCCTGCGGTCACTTCTCCGACCGCCGCTTCATATCTTCATCAACGACGTTACCGTGGGCGCGATTCCCCGCGCACCGCGCGGGTTGGCAGGTGCGTGGGCCGGCACACAATCCGTGAGAGGCTGCCGTCATGTCACGTCGCGGGGCCGTCATGTTCTTCGCACTCGCGATCGTTTGGGGCATCCCCTACTTCTTCATCAAGATCGTGGTGCAGGAGGCGTCACCAGCACAGTTGGTGTTCCTGCGCTGCGGAATGGCTGCCATCATCATGCTGCCACTCGCCTGGCGTGACCGCTCCATCCTCCTGGCGCTGCGCAAATGGCGCTGGGTGCTGGCCTTCGCCAGTTTCGAATTCATCGGCCCCTGGTACCTGCTCGCAGCGGCGGAGCAACGCATCACCTCGTCTCTTGCCGGTCTGCTGCTGGCAGCAGTGCCGTTGTTCGCCACCATCCTCGGCCGCTTCCTGGGCGACCACACCGCAACCCAATGGCGACGGCTGCTGGGCTTGGTGGTCGGATTCGCAGGCGTGGGCCTGCTGGTGGGAATCGACGGCATCAACGGTTCCATCGACTACGCCGCCGTCGCCATGATGCTGTTGGTCTCCATGGGCTATGCCATCGCGCCCCAGATCTCCGCGCGCAAGCTGCGGGGCGTCTCCACCGTGGGCGTGATCGGACTGAGCATGCCCATGGTGACGGCCTTCTACGCCGTGCCCGCAATAGCCTCCTGGCCGGCAGCCGGCATCTCCAACAAGGCCTGGGGCTCGCTGCTCTTCCTGGCCGTGGTGTGCACGGTTCTTGCCTTCGAGATCTTCTTCCGGCTGATCGCCCTGCTGGGTCCGGTCCGTGCCGCGCTGGTGACCTACTTGAACCCGGTGGTGGCAATTGCCTTGGGCGTCGGGGTTTCGGGCGACACCATCACGCGCGGCATGCTGCTGGGATTCCCGCTGGTACTGCTGGGCTCCTTCGTCGCTGCCCGGCCTCCACGGCCGGTGACGCAGGCGGCACTGGCCGAGAGCTGACGCCAGCCCCCACCGTACTTCTGCCACCTGAACGCGCGTTCAGGTCGCCGAACTAGATGTTCCACCAGAGGGTGACGTTCTCGCGCGGCTGCGTGGGAAGTGAGCGCATGAAGTCGCGCACCTCCTCATCGCGCGAAGCGGGCAGGCAGAGGCGGATGCGCATGAAGCGCACGGCCATGTCCTCGTCGATCAGCGGCTTTTGCACGACGGTACTGGTCTCCACCTGCACCTCGTAGCCCAGCGAGCGCACGGCCTCCGCAGCATCGAGCGCGGTGGGCGTGGTGGGACGCTCGACGCCCCAGAAGTGTTGCCAATAGGAGGAATTATCGGATTGCGGGTGGTGCATCGGCAGTTCCACCACCACACGATTGCGTGCGTGCGAGGAAAGTGCCTGCACGAAGGGTCGCAGCTCTGGCACGTTGTAGAACACGTGGTGACAGGTGACGACGTCCGCGACCGGCACGGCGTCGGCCACATCCGGCCAGTCCCCGAGGAAGGTCTCGCTCGTCACACCGCGTTGGGTTGCCGACTGAGTGAACTTCTCCAGCATGCCGGCCTGGTGGTCGACGCCGATCACATGGGTGGCCGGGGGCACACAGGCAAAGGCCGCCTTGCCGCCACCGCAACCGACATCGAGCAGTGACGAACCGAGGCCGGCGCGGGCTGCGGCGTGGGATGGCGAGTCGGGGATGACATCGAGGGCGGTGACGTCGAAGAGTTCGACGGGGTGGATCCAGGGCGACTCCGGCGCCTGCGCCAGGATCTGCTCGGGAATGCGCCACAGGCCCAGGGCCTCACGCCAATGGTCGAATGGGTTCACGGAACTCGTCTCGTCTCAATGCACCGGACTGGAATTCGGGCGCACATCACCAACCAGGTGAGTTGCCGGCACCCACGGCCACTGGCTAGGCCAGCGAGAGGAAGAGCTTCTCCAGCTCCTCGGACGACATCGGAGAGTTGTCCTCGTTGGCGCACTGCTTGATGCCGTTCGCGACCACCTTGAAGCCGGCGCGGTCAATGGCCTTGGAGGCAGCCGCCAGCTGTGTGACGATGTCCTTGCAGGTGCGACCGTTCTCGATCATCGAGATGACGCCGTCGATCTGGCCACGTGCACGCTTGAGGCGGGCGACGATGTCACCTGCCACATCTTCTTCGATCTGCATGCCACCAACTCTACGCCCGATACCCATACCCGTACCCCGGGCCATGGAAATCCCCAGACAGGGGCCGGTCCGGGGAGCCCTACCCCGTATGCAGGCGCTGCGCAGCGGCGCCCGACGCCGCTGGCGCGGAGGCGTCCCTCCCCCCGGACGCCGTTGCCCGCCAACCGCCGCGCCGCAGGGTGCGGTGGGCGGTCCGCGGGCGGGGTGGGCGCCGTGGTGTCCGGGCGCTGTGGAAAGATCACCGCATGAGCGATCTGATCTTCGACGTCACCATCGAAATCCCGGGCGGAAGTCGCAACAAGTACGAGATCGACCACCACAGCGGGCGCATTCGACTCGACCGCATGCTCTTCACCTCCACGCGTTACCCCTGGGACTACGGCTTTGTCGACAACTCCCTGGGCCTCGACGGCGACCCCCTGGACGCCATGGTCATGCTCGACGAGCCCACCTTCCCCGGTTGTGTCGTGAGCGTGCGCGCCATCGGCATGTTCCGCATGACTGACGAGATGGGCGGCGACGACAAGTTGCTGTG
>JAJXSV010000205.1 GCA_021784375.1 Actinomycetes bacterium
GTGCGCCCACGCCAGACCGTGGCGCAACAGGACGTGGCCTACGGCAAGGACGCCTATGCCCGGGATCCATGGCTGTGCTGCCGATTGCGCAAGGTGCTGCCTCTTGACGAAGCACTCATGCCGTACGAGGCCTGGGCTTCGGGCATCCGACGCAGCGAAACCGCGCAACGGGCCAATGCCCAATATGTGGAGTTCGACGGCACGCGGGGCCTGGTGAAGATCAATCCCTTCGTGGAGTGGAGTGAGCGGGACCTCTCCGCCTACATCGTCACCCACGACATTCCGGTGAATCCCTTGGAATACCAGGGCTATCCCTCGATTGGCTGTGCCCCCTGCACTTCCCGGGTGGCAGCGGGGGAGGACCCACGATCGGGCCGTTGGCGTGGACTGGGCAAGGACGAATGCGGGATCAACATATGAGCAGCATCATCAACAGATCTGGTCACGTCACCCTGGTGGGTGCCGGGCCCAGCGCCGATCTCATCACTGTGGCCGGGCTGCGCGCACTGCAGTCGGCCGATGTCGTCATCACCGATCGACTGGTCGACCAGTCCTTGCTCGAGGGTCTGCGCGACGACGTGTATGTCGTTGATGCAGGCAAGGCGCCGGCCATGCACAAGCAGACGCAGGATGAGATCAGCGACTTGCTGGTGCAGTACGCACTCGAGGGCTGCAATGTCGTGCGACTCAAAGGTGGCGATCCCTTCGTGTTCGGGCGCGGGGGAGAGGAAGTGCTTGCCTGCCGCGCTGCCGGGGTGGAGGTGACGGTGATCCCGGGAGTCTCCTCGGCAATCGCGGCACCCAGCCTGGCCGACATCCCGGTCACGCATCGAGGTGTGGCGGCGTCGTTCACCGTCGTCAGTGCGCAGAGCCGCGTCGACTTCGAGCAGTTCGCACAGATTGACGGCACGCTCGTCTTCATGATGGGCGTGTCCAAGCTGCATGACATCGTTCGTGGCCTGGCATCGGGTGGGCGCTCCCTGGCGACCCCCGTGGCCTTCATAGAGGACGCTTACGGCAGCAGCGAGCGGATCACCCGCACCTGTCTGGGGGATGCCGCAGTCGTGGCCACGCGTATCTCGCTGCAGAGCCCGGCGGTGATCATCGTCGGCGAGGTCGTGAATGTCCTGAGTGACGTGATCGCGAGCGTGCGCGCCGCATGATCGGCGTGGTCCTGCTGGGGCATGGCAGCACCGATCCGCGCGCGGACGCGGCCATGCAGGAGTTGGTGGCCCTGCTGCAGGCCGAGTGGCCGGGGGCGGCGATCGCGCATGCCTATCTGGATCACTCTGAGCCCGGCCTGCAGCAGGCTGTGGACGCGCTGCCGTCCACTGTGCAGCGCATCGTCATCGTGCCCCTGCTGCTGTCCACCGCCTTTCACGCCAAGTTCGACGTGCCGCGCCTGGTCACTGCTCTGGACGTGGAGCTGCCGCTGTGCACGACCCATCCCCTGGGGCCGGATGCCGAACTTGCGGCGGACGCGGTCCGGGATCGACAGGGGCCGGTGGTGCTGGCCGTGAGCGGAAGCTCGGATGCCTCCGCGCAAGCCGCGTTTCTTCAGCTGGCCGCCTACCTGCAGGCGCTGCGTAGAGAGCCGGCGGTCATCGGCTATGCCTCCATGGCTGCCCCGGCCGTAGCGGAGGCCATCGTGCAATGCGCGGCGCAAGTGGTGGTGTGCTTCACGCTGTTCCCCGGCGTCTTGTCCGACCGCATTGCCGAGGCTGCAGCCGAAGCGGGGATTCCCAGCACGCAGCCCCTGTGGCGCCAACCGCGCCTGCGCATGCTCATCCGCGAGCGGGTGCAGCGGGCGCTGGCCAGCTAGCGGGTCAATGCCAGTGGTGTTCGACGGCCGCGCGCGTCACACCCGGATAGTCGAATTCCGGTTGCCAGGAAAGGGCATCAAACGGGCAGACCTCCACGCAGATGCTGCAGTTCATGCAGCGCGCGAAGTCGATGCGGAAATCGTCCAACACGTTGATGGTGCGCGGCCGCGGCCAGGCAGTGGTCTCGGGATCCACGGCCTGGTGACTGTCGAGGCTGATGCACCAAGTCGGGCACTCGCGCACGCACAGCATGCACGAGGTGCACTTGGTCGCATCGAGTTCCAGGATGCCACGGGGGATGGTCATGCCGGCACCCCCGGCGGACGCTGCCGCCGACGGGCCATGGCCCCACCCGGCTCCTTCTCACCCGGCCACGGCACCTGTCGCGCATCGAGGTGGGCATCCTTGCGCATCGGTGGCTGCGCGGCCACGGTGCCGAGCAGCAGGAGCGCGGTGTCGTGCCCGTGGAAGCTGATGCCGAACATCTCCGCGGCCTCGCGTTCATACCACGCGCACTGCGGGAATATCGTCACCAGGGAATCGATGCCATCCTCGGCATTCGCGGCGAGGACCGTGTGCTGGCCCTCAAGATCCGAGAGGCGCAGCCACAATTGCAGTCCACCGTCATCAAGGCCGATCAAGGTCACGAACTCGGTGAAACCCCTGGCAGCTTCCGCTTGCACCGTGCCCAGCCAGGCGGCGGGATCAATGCGCTGCACGAACCATCACCTGCTGTGCGGCCTGCGCTACTGATGACCAGAAAACCGATGGCGGCGGAGGACAACCGGGGACGAAGAGATCGGCGGTGGTCCAGCCCTGCACGATGGCCCCGGAGTCCCAGTAGGGGCCACCGCTGGAGGCGCAGACACCGAAGGCCACGACTGCCTGCCGCCCTGGGGTGGCGTGCATGATCTGCTCGATGCGCGGCACGCTCGCCCGAGTGATGGTGCCCGCGATCACGATCACCGTCACGTCCGGCTGCTCGTCCGGTGCCACCCAGCTCACACCCTCGATGGCCGCGGGCCGATGGAGTGCGGTCGCCACCTCCACGGCACAACAGGCCAGGAGCAGGGGTTCGACCGCAATGCGCATAGGCGCCACCGTACCCCGCGCCTGGTCGAGCAGCGGGTCAGATGCGAACGATGCTGCCGCCGCTGCGGCGACGTGCGAGGGCATCAATGGTGGCCGCGAGCAGGAGTACGCCGCCCTCCACGAGGAAGTTGATGCCGGCAGCCATTTGCAGCAGACCCAAGCCGTTGTCGATCATGGTGATGACGATGGCCCCGATCGCCGCGTTGGACAGTTTGCCACGACCACCGAAGAGGCTGACGCCGCCAACCACTGCTGCGGCCACACCCGATAGCACGATGGTGTGGCCAGCCGAGCCGTCGACACTGCCGATGCGGCTGGCATGGAACACGCCGGATATGACAGCGAGGAATGCGCAGACCATGAAGGCGTAGATGCGAATGCGCGCGACCTTGATACCGGCGCGTCGGGCCGCCTCGGGATTACCACCGATGGCATACACATGGCGTCCGAATCTCGTTCGTTCGAGCACGAAGCTGCCGATGAAGAGCACAACCAACGAAATGGGCACCACGATCGGCACGCCCATGATGGGGATGATGCCCTGGCTGCGGTCCTGGTTCATGATGAACACGGCGACACCACCGAACACCAGCACCGTCAAGACTTTGATGCCGAGAATGGAGATGGGCTTGTTCACCAGACCGGACGCCGCGCGGCGCTTGCGATCCCAGAGGCCGATCGTGAACATCACCGCGGCGCTGACGAGGACCATCACCCAACCGGCCCACGGAGCGATGTTGTTGTTCATGATGGCGAGGATGGCCGGTGTCTCTACTCGGTAGACGCCGCCTTCGCCGAGCAGCACCAGCTGCATGCCTTGGAAGCCGAGGAAGAAGGCCAGTGTGACCACGAACGATGGAACTCCGACCTTGGCGACCATGAAGCCGATCACTGCGCCGATCAGGAGGCCCACAATGAAGGCTGCGACCAATGCGAGGACCCAGTTCCAGTGCCACTGCTTGATCAGTTGGATGAACACGGCCATGGCGACGCCGGCGGTGACGCCAGCGGAGAGATCGATCTCGGCAAGCAGGATCACGAAAACCAGGGCGCTGGCGAGCATGGTGAGCTCAGCCGCCTGCACAAAGAGGTTCGTGATGTTGAGCTTGGTGAGGAAATAGGGGCTCAGGTATGCGAAGAGCAGGGCTAGGATGAGCGTGGCGCCGAGGGCAGGGAGCGGCCCCATCTCACCATTCTTGAGTCGGCGCACGTAGGCCGTGAACTGATCCTTGAGGGTGCCCTCATGGCCGCTGGCAAGCGAAACCTGCGTTGACATGATCAGTTGAGCCCTTCCTGAGTCTTGGTGCCGGTGATGTAGGCCACGACATCTGGCTGGTTCGTCCTACTGGTCTCCAGCTTGGCCACCATGCGGCCCAGGTACATGACGGCGATGTGGTCGCAGACCTTGAAGACGTCGCTCAGGTTGTGGCTGATCATGATGACGGCGACGCCGTGGTCGGCGAGGCGGCGCACCAGGTTCAGCACCTGCTCGGTCTGGGCCACACCGAGGGCAGCCGTCGGCTCGTCGAGGATGACCAGCTTGGCCTCACGCAGGATGGAGCGCGCGATGGCGACGGTCTGGCGCTGGCCGCCGGAGAGCGACGAGACCTTCTGGCGCACGGATTGCACGGTGCGGACGGACAGGCTCTGCAGGGCCTTGGTGGCCTGCAGTTCCATGTCCGCCTCATGCAGGGTGCCGCCCTTGAGTGCCTCGTGACCGAGGAACATGTTCTGCACGATGTCGAGGTTCTCGCAGAGCGCGAGGTCCTGGTACACGACCTCGATGCCCAGCGCACTTGCCGCGCGCGGATCGCCGATCTGCGCCTCTTCGCCACCGAAGCGGATGACACCTTCGTCATGGGGCTGCACGCGTGCCAGGCCCTTGATCA
>JAJXSV010000206.1 GCA_021784375.1 Actinomycetes bacterium
GAGAGCGCACCCGATCAGGCACTGGCCTGGGCCTACGACATCGTCTGCAACGGCAACGAGATCGGCGGCGGATCCATTCGTATCCACCGTCGCGATGTGCAGCAGCGCGTGTTCAACCTGCTGGGCATGACGGATGTGCAGGCGGAGGCCAAGTTCGGATTCCTGCTCGAGGCCTTCAAGTTCGGCCCGCCGCCGCATGGTGGCATCGCGCTGGGTTGGGACCGCGTGGCCATGCTGCTCGCCGGCGCCTCCTCCATCCGCGAGGTCATCGCCTTCCCCAAGACCGGCAATGGCCATGATCCGCTCACCGGTGCACCGACGCCGATCACCATCAAGCAGCGGCGCGAAGCGGGCGTGGACTCCAAGCCGAAGGCTCCTGCAAGCGCCGAGTAATGGCTGGCACCGCGGCCTCGGACGGCGGCAACCAAGCCTCTAGGGTGTAGCCGTGATCAGGCGTGCGGGACTGGCGATGTTGGCGGCGCTATTGCTGCTGAGTGGGTGCAGTGCGCCCGCGCATCAGTACATTGCAGCCAACTCCGACGGTATGTACTTCGCCTTGCCCGCCTCCTGGACACAGGTGCCGACCAAGCAGTTGTTGAAGGCGCAGCAGGGTTGGACCGATGACGCCGGCAACGTGTTCCGCCAGACCGTGCGCTGGCAAGGCGTGTGGTCGGCGCGCCCCATCGATGCCGACCAGGCCTTCGCTGCCAGGCCCTCGGCTGCCCCGGTGGTCTTCGCCTATGTGCGGGACCTGGTGGGGGTCGAGCAGCAGGGTGTCGGCAAGAACCTGAAGGCCGCGCTCCGCGATGTACTGATCCCAGCCTCATCGCTGCCCAGCGGCTCGGTGCTCACCCAGCAGTGGACGCGAGCGGGCTTCACGGGTATCCACCAGACGGGTACCTACGTCAGTGGCGGCGTGATGCAGACAACCGAGGTGGTGAGCATGTTGCCGCCGGCTCGCAACCGCCTCTACGTCTTCGCCATGCGCTGCAGTGAAGATTGCTACTCGGCCTATGGCCGCGACATCAACGGCGTCTTCGAATCCCTCACCTTCAAGGAGCCACGTGGCTAACGACATCGGCAGCTCGGCGTTCACCTCTCGCGTCCGCGATGAGGATCGTCGGACGCGCAAACCGCTCGATTGGTGGGACCGCGTCAAACTGGTCGTTCTGTGGCTGATTCTCTACGCCTTGGTCTTCTGGAGCACCATCGCGACCAACCCCATCATCCCCGCGGGCGACGCCCTGTACAACACCACCTTCACTGCGCCAGGGGTGTTCCTCAGCCTGCTGATTGTGTTCGAGCTGGTGCGCCAGATCCATTTCGTGCTGGCCGAGCGCAGTTCGGGCTACTACTTCTTCTGGCGTCGCATTTTCGACCAGACGGACAGGCGTGTCATGCGCATTCGTCCATGGACGCGCTTCCGTATTGCGCGCTTCGTGCGTTGGGCAGTCGTCCTGTATGTGGCGGCCGCCATCACCGGTGGCTTCATCGGCACCTCACCCATCGAGGCCGTCGTCACCGCGCCGCAGCTCATCCTGCAGGGCATGCCCTACCTGCTGCAGATCGTGTTCTACATGTTCGTGGCCATCATCCAGTTCGTCGCCATTTTCTGGTTCCTTTCGCGCGGCGGCATCGACGTCTATATGCCCGATGACGTGCGCACCCGCTTCACGGACGTGTGGGGCCAGGACCGCGTGCTGGAGCGCATCAAGGAGAACATCCTCTTCCTGGAGAACCCCGAGGCCATTGAGGACCATGGCGGGTACGTGCCCGGTGGCATCCTGCTCTGGGGACCACCCGGCACCGGCAAGACGCTGATGGCCGAGGCGGTGGCAGGTGAGACGGGGCGGCCCTATGTCTTCGTTGATCCGGGCGCCTTCGTGAACATGTTCTTCGGCATCGGGGTGCTCAAGGTCAAGGGTCTGTTCCGCAAACTGCGCAAGCTGTCCTTGCGTTACGGCGGCGTCATCGTCTTCTTCGATGAGGCCGACACCCTGGGCTCACGAGGCGGTCAGGTGTCGCAGATGCGCCGCGAGGCGCTGGCCGGCCAGCCCATCAGCAGCCAAGCGGGTTGCAACGGCGCCTTCTTTGTGTCGGACACGGCGCGCGCGTCCCTGGCGGAGGAGCAACGCCAGGTCGTCATGCCGGGCATGGGCGGTGGACGTTCCTTCGACGGCACCCTGCAGGCCCTGCTCACCGAACTATCCGGCCTCACCAAGCCACGTGGCTTCATGAATCGCGTGGTGCGCCGGGTGCTGGGTATCCGGCCCAAGCATCCGCCCAAGTACCGCATCCTCGTGATGATGGCCACCAACATGCCCGACTCGCTGGATCCGGCCTTGCTGCGTCCGGGCCGCATCGACCGCTCCTACCGCGTGGGCTATCCCACGAAGGACGGCCGCGTCGAGACCTACCGCAATTACCTGGGTCGTATCCAGCACTCGCTCACCGATGACGAGGTGGAACGACTGGCCATGGTGTCCCCTTACGCCACCGGTGCCAGCATCAAGGACACAGTGAATGAGGCGCTGGTCATTGCCATCCGCGATGGTCGTGACACCGTCACCTACGGCGACGTCATCAAGGCCAAGTCGCTCAAGCAGCATGGCCTTCCAGACGGTGGCGCCTACGTCGATCGTGAACGCCACAGCGTGGCGCTGCATGAGGCCTGCCATGCGGTTGCGATGTACCGACTGCAGCACACCTCGATCATCGATGTGGCCACCATCGAGCGTCGCGGCGATGTGGGTGGCTTCGTATCGCCCATTCCCGTGGAGGACCGCTTCGTGCAGTGGCGCAGCGAGGTGGAGATCGATGTCATGACCTTCCTCGCTTCACTCGTCGGTGAGCGCATGTTCTACGAGGGCGACCACACCCAGGGCGTGGGCGGCGACATGGCCCAGGCCACTGCCCTGCTTACGCGATCGCTGCTGTCGCACGCCATGGGCAGCCACCTGCGCACCTACAACGCCGGCATGCTCGCCAATTCCGGGCTCATGCCCAACGGCATTCCCCTCGTGCAGGGCCTGTCGTGGGAGGGCGCGATCGCGGAAGAGGTGGAAGGCCGACTGGCCGAGCTCTACCAGCGCACCCACGAGCTGCTCGCGCAGCACCGCGAAGACGTACTGGCCGTTACCCATGCGCTGGAGGTGCACTCGACCATCTCCGGTGACGATGTGGCCGCTGTCATTGAGGGCCGCAAGGGTCCGCTGGTGGACGGGCGTGCGTACGCCGACGCCGGTTTCCGTCGACAGCTCGAGGAATACCACGGCGCAGCTGTGGAAGCGCATCGCGTTCGCCATGAGCGCCCACCCCGCCTGCCCGAGCTGCCGCAGGCGCAGTACGCGGAAGTGGCCGGCGAGTAACGCACATGACCGACCTCTTCTCGCAGTTCGCGAACACGGCGCCGCTGGCGGTGCGTATGCGTCCGCGTTCCGCCGAGGAGTTCGTCGGTCAGGAGCACCTGCTGGGCCCCGGCTTGCCGCTTCGCCGCCTGCTCGACGGCACCAGCGAGGTGTCCGTCATCCTCTGGGGCCCACCCGGCACCGGCAAGACGACCATCGCCAACCTGGCGGCACAGGTTTCCGGACGGCGCTATGTGGAGCTCTCGGCCATCACCGCGGGGGTCAAGGATGTGCGCGAAGTGGTGGAACGGGCCAAGGCGGAACGCGAGGTCTACCAACGCGGAACCGTGCTCTTCGTCGATGAGGTGCACCGGTTCAACAAGAGCCAGCAGGATGCGCTGCTGCCGGCCGTTGAGAACGGCTGGGTGACCTTGATCGCCGCCACCACGGAGAATCCCGGTTTCTCGGTCAATGCCCCGTTGTTGTCGCGGAGCGTGGTGCTGCAACTGCATTCCTTGACCGAGGGGGAACTGCGACAGCTCGTGGTGCGCGCGCTGGAGGCGCCACAGGGGCTGGCGGGTGCGGTGACGCTGGCGGAAGGCGCACTCGATGCCATCGTGCGGCTTTCGCTCGGGGATGCCCGCCGTGCGCTCACCGCCTTGGAGGCGGCGGCCGGCATCTCGGAGGACGGAATCATCACCATGGCGGCGGTGGAGGCAGCCATCCAGCAGGCCATGGTGCGTTATGACAAGGATGGGGATGAGCACTACGACACCATCTCCGCTTTCATCAAGAGTGTGCGTGGCTCCGACGTCGACGCTGCGCTGCACTGGCTGGCCAAGATGCTGGTGGCAGGGGAGGACCCTCGCTTCATCGCACGCCGGCTCGTCATCCTGGCCTCGGAGGACATCGGCATGGCTGATCCCACCGCGTTGCAGTCGGCGGTGGCTGCGCTGCACGCGGTTGCCCAGATCGGCATGCCGGAGGCGCAGCTGACTCTGGCCCAGGCCACCGTGCATCTGGCGACGTCACCCAAGAGCAATGCCGCCTACCTGGCCATCAACGCGGCCGTGGCCGATGTGAAGGCTGGTCGGACCGGGCGTGTGCCCCCGCATCTGAGCAATTCCACCTTCGGCAAGCGGGAAGCCGAGCTCGGCTACCAGTACCCGCACGACGACCCGGCCGGGGTCCTGGAGCAGCGCTACGGCCCGCTCGGCATGGAACTTCCCACCTACTACCAGCCCGCCGACCGCGGCAACGAGGCCCGCCTGCGCACAGTGTTGGAGCACCTGCGCGGCGTCATCCACGGGGAGTAGCGGTGCGGCAGCCCGATAGTCTTGGCTTCCGCAATGCTGTGAGGAGTGGCACGCCATGAAGCGCTTGTTCTGGTTCGGTCTGGGCATCTACGCCGGCGTGCAGTTGAACCGTCGCGGCAAGCAGGAGTGGCAGGCCGTCAA
>JAJXSV010000207.1 GCA_021784375.1 Actinomycetes bacterium
GCGTTACTGGGCGCAGCGCGGCTTCAACGTGATGCACCCGATCGGCTGGGATGCCTTCGGCCTGCCGGCGGAGAACGCGGCCATCAAGCGCGGCGCTGATCCGCGGGCCTGGACCTACGAGAACATCGCCACGCAAAAGGCGTCCATGCGCCGGTACGCCTGCTCATTCGACTGGGACCGCACCCTGAACACCTGCGACCCCGAGTACTACCGCTGGAACCAGTGGTTCTTCCTCGAGATGTTCAAGCGTGGCCTGGCCTACCGCAAGGCTTCGAGCGTGAACTGGTGCCCCACCGACCAGACGGTGCTCGCCAACGAGCAGGTGGTCAACGGCCTCTGCGAACGCTGCGACAGCGTGGTCACCAAGAAGAAGCTGACCCAGTGGTACCTGCGGATCACGGAGTACGCCGACCGCCTGCTCGACGACATGCAACTGCTCGAGGGGAAGTGGCCGGACAAGGTGCTGCTCATGCAGCGCAACTGGATCGGGCGCTCTTCCGGCGCCGAGGTGCGCTTCCAGATCGAGGGGCGTGACGAAGCAGTCACGGTGTACACGACGCGTCCGGACACGCTGTTCGGTGCCACCTTCTTCGTGGTCGCCGTGGACTCCGACCTCGCTGCCGATCTGGCGGCCGGCACCACGGCCGAGGCAGAGTTCCGCGCCTACCTGGAGAAGGTCAAGGGCGAGACCGACATCGAGCGTCTGGCCTCGGACCGACCGAAGACGGGCGTGTTCCTGGAGCGCTATGCGGTGAACCCCGTGAACGGAGAGCGCCTGCCGGTCTACGCGGCCGACTACGTGCTGTCCGACTACGGCACCGGAGCCATCATGGCCGTGCCCTGCGGCGACCAGCGCGACCTGGATTTCGCGCGCGTCTTCAACCTGCCCGTGATCAACGTCATCGAGTCGGACGAGGATCCCGCGGAGACCGGCGTCGCCGTGAGCGGCGAGGGTCGACACATCAACAGTGACTTCCTCAACGGCATGGACAAGGGCGAGGCCATCGCCACCATGACCGAATGGCTGGAGGAGCGGGGGTTGGGCAAGGCGGCCAGGAACTACCGCCTGCGCGACTGGCTCATCTCCCGGCAGCGCTACTGGGGCACGCCCATCCCGATCATCCACTGTCCCGATTGCGGGGAGGTGCCGGTGCCCCTCGAGCAGTTGCCCGTGCAGCTGCCGGACGCCAAGGACCTCGACCTCACGCCCAAGGGATCCTCGCCCCTGGGTGCGGCTACGGCCTGGGCCGAGGTCTCGTGCCCCCAGTGTGGCAAGCCCGCGCGTCGTGACCCAGACACCATGGACACCTTCGTCGACTCCTCGTGGTACTTCCTGCGCTTCACCGATCCGCGCAACGAGCGGGCCGCCTTCGATCCGGAGCAGGCGCGCCAGTGGTTCCCCGTCGACCAGTACGTCGGCGGCGTGACGCACGCGATCCTCCACCTGCTGTACTCGCGCTTCTTCACCAAGGTCATGCATGACATGGGGTTGGTGGATGCGGTGGAGGCCTTCGCGCGCCTGCTCAACCAGGGCATGGTGCAGATGGACGGATCCGCCATGAGCAAGAGCCGCGGGAACCTGGTGCGGCTGTCCGACGAGTTGGCGCTGCACGGCGTCGACGCCATCCGGCTCGCCCTGGTCTTCGCTGGCCCGCCCGAGGATGACATCGACTGGGCCGACGTGTCCGCGGCCGGGTCGAAGAAGTTCCTCGCGCGTGCCTGGCGCCTGTCCGGGGAGGCCACGGCGCCGGTCGGTGCGGACCCGACCACTGGCGACCTGGAACTCCGCCGCGCCACCGCCCACGCCCTCCATGACGCGGCCATCGCGGTCGAGTCCTTCCGGTTCAACGTCGCCGTCGCCAAGGTCATGGAGCTCGTCAATGCGACGCGCAAGTGCATCGACAGCGGGGCCGGTCCTGCAGACCCGGCTGTGCGCGCCGCCGTGGAAGCCGTCGCCGTCATGCTGTCGCTGGTAGCGCCCTACACGGCTGAGGACATGTGGGCTCGCCTCGGACACGCGCCAGCGGTCGCCCTGGCGGGCTGGCCCCAGTTCGACGCATCGCTGCTGGTCGACGCCACCGTCACCTGCATCGTGCAGATCTCGGGCAAGGTGCGCGGCAAGTTGGAGGTGCCGACCGACATCGGCGCCGACGCGTTGCAGGCGTTGGCGCTGGCGGATGCCGACGTCCAGCGCTCGCTCGCCGGTCGCGGCATCAAGGCCGTCGTCGTGCGTGCTCCCCGGCTTGTGAACATCGTCCCGGAGGGGTAGTTCCGCAAGGCGTAGCGCGTACGACCCGGCGTCGAGGCGTCACCTGACGCGATCCACAGGGACCACCCACCCCAGTGGCCCCACACCGGCTCGGGGGCCCTGGGGCCGTCTGGTGCCCTGGGTGACCCTTCCCGGCATGCATATCGAATGGGAGGCCCCCTCCGGGCTCGTCCGCAAGCTGGTGCCATTCGCGGCCGTCTGCCTCATCGGCGCGGCCCTGTACTGGTGGATGTCAGCACCCTCGACCACGGCGGTCCTGCCCAGCGTTGCCGTGGCCAGCACGGTGGAGGGATCAGCGACCGGCGTGGTGCTGGTCGACGTCGTCGGTTCCGTGCACCGGCCCGGCGTGGTGCGTCTCGCCAGCGGCTCGCGCGTGATCGATGCGGTGGCTGCGGCAGGCGGCTTGCTGCCCGGTCATGAAGCCCGCATCAACCTGGCCCGTGCACTCGTCGACGGGGAGCAACTGGCAGTTGGGGATGTGGTCGATGCTGGCCGCGGCCCGTCCGGCTCCGGATCGGCCCCCGGCGGGAGACTGAACCTGAACGCCGCAACTGCCGCCGAGCTCGATGGCCTGCCGGGCATCGGTGCCGTGCTCGCGCAGCGCATCATCGACTATCGCACCAAGCACGGACCGTTTGCGAGGCTGCGTGATCTCCTCGATGTGCCGGGCATCGGCGACGCCAAGTATGCGAACCTGGCCGACTCCATCGCGGTCGCATGAGCCCACTGGACCTGCGCCTGCTACCGACGGTGGTCGCCTTGTGGGCTGGTTCGGCGATCGGCCTCCACACCGCGCTCCACACCTCACTGCTCTGGTTCGGTGGGGCAACCGCGGTGGCAGCCGTGTTCTCGTGGAGGCGGCAGGACGAGGCGCTCGTTTGCATCGGCGCACTGGTCCTGGGGGCCGGCATGGCGGCGTTCCGAGTGGACGCGGCATCGCCGGCTGCCATCGAACGCTTCGTGGATGGCGCGGGGACGGTGGCATTCGAGGCGGTGGTCAATGCTGAGCCGCGGTTCTTCGCTAACCCGGGCTTCGGCGGTGTGGAGGTGGAGCAGCGGCTGCGGGCGCCGGTGACCGTGGTGCGCCTCTCCGCCGGGAGCGCGGAATGGGCCGTGTCGATTCCCGCGACCATGCAGTGGGGGCCGGGGCAGCCGTCGATCGCCGTCGGTGAGCAGGTCCACGGCGAGGCGCTGCTGCGCCCCGACGATGCAGCAGCACGTTCCGCGTACCGGGTCAATGTCCGCGGTGCCCTCCGGATCGTCCGGTCGTCATCGCGCGGAACCAGCTTGGCCAATCGCGTGCGCGAGGGCTTGGCCACGGCCACCGGCGCCGACCGCGGGGGAGCAGGGGCGGCGCTGCTGCCCGGGCTGGTGCTTGGCGACACGCGGGCGCAGTCCACGCAACTCGTCGACGACCTCAAGTTGAGCGGCCTGTCCCACCTCACGGCTGTGTCCGGTGCGAACCTCGCCATCGTGCTGGCGGCGGTGATGTGGCTGCTCCGCCGTACGCCGGTGCCGGCACGACGTCGGCACTTGGTCGTGCTGATCACCATTGCCTGCTTCGTCGCGGTCGTGCAGCCGCAACCGAGTGTCGTGCGCGCGGCGATGATGGGAGCGATCAGCCTCTTCGCACTGGCCTCCGGCGAACGGCGCACGAGCGCCTCGGTGCTGTGGCTCACCGTTGCCCTGCTGCTCGTGATCGATCCCTTCCTGGCCTGGCAGTACGGGTTCGCGCTGTCCGTTGCCGCCACTGCGGGACTCATCGTGCTGCGCCCGTTGCTCGGATCGCTCCTGCCATCGGGGTGGCTCGGTGAGGCGTTCCTGATCACGCTGAGCGCGCAGGTCGCGACCCTGCCCATCCTGCTCATGATGGGCCGACCGCCGACCTGGTTGAGCATCCCCGCCAACATGGCCTGTGAGCCCCTGGTGGCGCCTGCCACCGTCATCGGGTTCGCGGCCGCGATCCTTGCCGCGCTCTCATTGATTCCCCTCCCCGGAGTCGCCACCTCGCTCATGGCCGTGGCCAGCATGGTTGCGGCGCCCGGGGTGTGGCTGGCGGAGGTGATCGCGCGCGTCGCACACGCCGGGGCGGGTTCGGCCCTGGCGGTCGCGCCCATCGGCTCCCTCTGGTCGTTGCTTGCAGTCGGGCTGATCGGCGCACTCCTGCTGCGCCTCGGCCTGCGTCTGCGGTGGGTTGCCGTCGCAGCGAGTGCGTACCTGATCGTCTCCAGTTGCGCGCCGCAGGTGCTGCACCGGTGGCCGCCCACGGATTGGTGGTACGCCGTGTGCGATGTCGGACAGGGTGACGCGTCGGTGGTCAGCCTCGGCGAGGGGGCCGCGATCGTCATCGACGCGGGGCCGGATCCACGCCTGATGCGGGAGTGCCTGCGCCTGCTCGGTGTGCGTCGTGTCTCGGCCTTCTTCATCACCCACTTCCACGCCGATCATGTTGAGGGTTCCGCCGGACTGGCCGGCCGGCTCGAGGGGGCATCCGTGTTCTCGACGCCGGTGCACGA
>JAJXSV010000208.1 GCA_021784375.1 Actinomycetes bacterium
GCGCGCCGCGCTCGCCGCCTCCGTCTCCCTCGCCACCGCGGTGCTCGGGGCTGCTGCCCCAGCCAGGGCTGACGTCGCTTCTGCAATGAGCATCGTGAATGCCCGGGTGTGTGCCGACGGCGCCCCGGGATCCGCCAACTGCCTGGCCATCCGCCACGACGTCATCGATCGGTCGACCGGCAAGCCGGTGCAGATGAGCGCCACCAGCGGCTTCGGCTCGAAGGCCATCCGCACGGCCTACGGGATCACGGGCGAAGGCACTCCGGCGACCGTCATCGCGATCGTCGACGCCTATGACGCGCCCTCTGCAGCCACAGACCTTGCGGCCTATCGCACGGCCATGGGCCTGCCGAACATCTCGACAGGTTGTGCCGTGAGTGGCACCACCATCAACACCACCGCCGGCCCCTGTTTCGTGAAGGTCGGTCAGAGCGGCTCCACGTCATCTCTCCCGCGGGCTGACCGGGGGTGGGCCCAGGAGATCGACCTCGACCTGCAGATGGCCTCCACGGTCTGCCCCATGTGTTCGATCCTGCTGGTCGAAGCCAATTCGAGTTCCATGAGCAACCTCAATGCAGCCGTGGCCACTGCCGCGTCCTTCGCGGGCGTCAGGGCGATCAGCAACAGCTACGGCGGCAGTGACATGTCCCAATCCTCGGCGACCGCGTACAACGATGCGGCTGCCAAGGGCATCGCGGTCACCGCATCCACCGGCGACAACGGCTATGGCGATTCCTACCCTGCAAGTTCGAGCAATGTGATCGCCGTCGGCGGCACCTCGCTCACCGTGGACAGTTCAGGCGTCCGCTCCCAGGAGACCGCTTGGAGCGGGGCTGGCAGCGGTTGCTCATCGTACAACCCGAACCCCGGCTGGCAGGTGACCGCATGCGGTAACTGGAAGGCCAATGCCGACGTCTCAGCGGTTGCAGATCCCAACACCGGCGTGAGTGTGTACTACAACGGTGCCTGGTATGTCTTCGGCGGCACGTCGGTCTCCTCGCCCATCGTGGGCTCCTGGCTGGCC
Source organism: Actinomycetes bacterium (assembly GCA_021784375.1). The sequence continues at coordinate 1,025 of JAJXSV010000208.1, forward strand.
CTGAACTACGCCAACTGGAGCGGGTCCGGCGGGTCGGGCAACGCCTCCAAGTACGTGTGGAGTGGCCCCACCTGGTCCGACGTGACCAGCGGGTCCAACGGCAGTTGTGGCACGGCAGTCTGCAACGCCGGGCCCGGCTGGGACGGACCGACCGGCCTGGGATCGCTGCCGAAGGCAGCGGCGACGGTCGGCACCCTTTCGACGAGCACCGGCGTGACGCCTGCGAGTGAATCCGTCGCCTACGGCGCAGGCGCTTCGATCGCCGTCAGCGTGACCCCCTCTGACACCGGAACGCCGACTGGCACGGTGACGCTCACGCAGGGCTCCACCACGCTCGGCAGTTGCTCGCTCGGAGGCAGTGGCACCGCGTCCTGCAGCATCAACTTCACGGTGGCGTTGCCCGTGGGCGGCTACACGCTCACCGCCACCTATGGCGGCGACAGCAACTACGCCTCGAGCAGCGCCAGCAACGCGCTCACCGTCACGCAGGGCTCTTCCGTCACCAACTTGACCGCCCCATCAACCGCAAGCACCAGTCAGGCAGTGACCTTGGCGGTCGCTATCACGCCCAGCTCGGCCACGGGAACCGTGCAGTTCTATGACGGTACGACCCCCATCGGCGACACGGTCACCGTCGCGAGTGGCAGCGCCTCGCTCTCCTGGACGTTCACGACGACCGGCACGCACAGCATCAGCGCGCTGTACTCAGGGGACAGCAACCTCACCGGGAGCACCTCGAACAGTGTTTCCGTGAGCGTTTCCACGCTCTCCGCGCCCGGTGTCATCGACACGGTGACGGCGGCGACGGGGAGCCGCAAGGGCACCATCACGGCGACCTGGCAAGCGCCCTCGTCTGGCGGCAGTCCCATCACCGGGTATGTGGTCAAGGTGTACACGGCTGCTGGGGGATTCGTGGTGCAGGGCAAGGTGACGAGCACCAGCGTCCTCGTGACCCACCTGACCTCCGGCGCCCTCTACTACGTCACCGTGGCGGCCGTGAACGCCATCGCACCCCAAACCACGGCCACGCAATCGAACACGGTGCCGGCTGGATAGGCGAAGTTTCGCGGTACGACGCTGAGCGACCGCGGTGTGGCTGTGGAGCGTCGCACCGGAGGACGTTTGCACGGGTACGACGCTGAGCGACCGCGGTGTGGCTGTGGAGCGTCGCACCGGCTCGATTTGTGGTGCGCTAGCGGATCACGAAACCCGCGCGCAGCAGGTCGCGATCGCGTGAGTTCGGGCCCACGAGCAGTTCGAATGCTCCGGGCTCGACCGTTCGACGTCCATCGAAGGTGACGAGCGTGCACGCTGACGCCGGGACCTCGACGGTGACCGTCGTGGATGCACCTGCTTCGAGCAGGACCTGTTGGTGGGCCTTGAGTTCCCTGTGCGCCCAGGTCACGCTGGTCACGAGGTCGCTCACGTAGGCCTGGACGGTCTCGAGTGCGGGCCGCCCGCCCGTGTTCGTCAGGGTGATGCTGGCGCGCACCACGCCGTCTGCTGCCACCACCTCATCGTGGATGCGCAGGTCCGAATACTCGATGGTGCTGTAGGACAGCCCCTCGCCGAACACGAAGAGCGGCTCCTGGGTGAGGTCGGCGTAGCGATCGCCGTGCTGTCCGCGCACGATGTTGTAGAACACCGGCTGCTGGCCCACGTGACGCGGGATCGAGATGGGCAGGCGACCGCTGGGCTCGATGAGGCCGAGCACCAGTTCGGCGATTGCGCGGCCACCGCGCATGCCGGGGTTGAAGGCCTCGATGATCGCCGAGGCCCCGAGGGCCGACGCGGGGAGTGTCGACGGCTTCGACTGCACGAGCACCACGATGACGGGTGTGTCGGTGGCGACGATGGCGTCGAGCAGCGCCACCTGCCCGCCCTGCAGATCGAGGGTGGCGGTGGAGCGGCCCTCGCCGGTGAGGGCGATGGTGTCGCCGAGCACGACCACCGCGAGATCGGCTTCACGGGCAGCCGCAACGGCCTGCGCAAGCATCGCTTCATCGGTCGGCGCTGACGAGAAGACGCGGGGCGTCGGCTGGCCATCGGGCCAGAACTCCCCGTTTGGGTTGGCGACAAGCACCTGGATCTCGGCGCCGCGCGCATGAGACACGACCCAGTGCTGGGGTGCCACCGCCCGGAAGCCGTCCAGCACCGTCTCCACGGTCTCGCGCGGGTGACCGTCGGGCATCCAGTTCACCTGACCCGATGCACCCGCCCAGTCACCGAGCATGGCCTGCGGATCGTCGGCGTTGGGACCGATGACGGCGATGGTGCGCGTGATCCCGGCCGCGACGGCGCGACCACTGCCGTCCGCGCTGAATCCGCCGTCGAAGGGCAAGGTGCCGTCGTTCCGCAGCAGGACGAGGGAGCGCCGAGCCACTGCGAGGTTGAGGTCCCGGTGTTCATCACAACCGATGACCATTGACTGGCGTGCGCTGTCAGGCGTGCGCGGATCCTCGAACAGGCCCAGCTCGAACTTCAGACGAAGGATGCGTCGCACAGCGGCATCGATGTCGGCCTCGTCGAGCAGCCCGTGTGCCACAGCAGCCTGTGCGCCCTCGAAGAACTGCGGCGTGGTCATGACGAGGTCGTTACCCGCCTTCACCGCGACCGCCGCGGCCTGCGTGTGGTCGGGGAGCACCTTCTGCTCCCACACCATGCGACCGACGTTGTCCCAGTCCGTGACGAGCATCCCGGTGAAGCCCCACTCGCCCTTGAGCACGTCATGGAGGAGCCACTTGTTGGCCGTGATCGGCACGCCGTCCATCGCCTGGTAGCCGAGCATGAAGGTGCGGCAACCCTCGCGAGCCACGCGCTCGAACGGCGGCAGGTACCAGGATCGCAGCTTGCGCGGACTGATGTCCGCCTCACTCGCATCACGGCCACCCTGGGTCTCGGAGTAGCCCGCGAAGTGCTTGGCGCAGGCAAGGATTGCCGTCGGATCGCTGAGCCCCTGGCCCTGGTAGCCGCGCACCATGGCGGCGCCCAGCTCGCCGATGAGGAAGGGGTCCTCGCCGAAGGTCTCATTCACGCGGCCCCAACGCAGGTCGCGCGCGATGCACAGGACCGGAGAGAAGGTCCAGTGGATGCCCGTCGACGCCACCTCGACGGCCGTCGCCCGGGCCGCGCGTTCCACCAGTTCCGGATCCCAGGAGCAGGCCATGGCGAGCTGCGTCGGGAAGATGGTGGCGCCCGGCCAGAAGGAGTGACCGTGGATGCAGTCGTCCGCCGTGAGCAGCGGGATGCCGAGCCGCGTCTTGGCCGCGAGCTCCACGGCGACGAGCATGGTCTCCGGCGACGCGTGCAGGATCGAGCCCACCTTCTTCACCGACACGATGTCGTCGATGTCCCCCCGCGCATCGAGCTGGAGCATCTGCCCCACCTTCTCCGCGAGGGTCATGCGCGCCAGCAGATCCTCGACGCGCACGCCGATGGGAAGGGAGGGCTCCCGGAAGGTGGGGGTGATGGTCATCGCTGGCTCCTCGTCATGTCGGCGGCGCGGCGCGGCGGCCCCGACGAGTTGAACGCTATCCAGTGGCACCGATGGAAGACACCCGCCCGGAGCCCAGCAGCGCTCAACATGCGGCATGCTGGCGGCAATCCTCGTACGTGTGAGCGACCTCAGGGGAAGTGACGGACAGGCAGATGCAACGGATCACGGCAACTCGGCTCACCGAGCCGCTGGCCCACCATGGCGAAGGCGCAATCTGGGACGCCAGGCTCGATCGATGGCTGTGGGTCGACATGCAGCTAGG
>JAJXSV010000209.1 GCA_021784375.1 Actinomycetes bacterium
GAGCTGTTGGGCCAAGGTCGCGGCCGGAAGCTCATAGGGGGGGTCGACGAACACCACATCGGGCAGCGGTGCCAGCGGCCGGGCCACGAACTTGGCCACATCGAGCATGACCACCTCGAGCGAGAGGCCCAGGGCGGCAGCATTGGCGCGGATGAGTTCCGCGCTGCGCTTGTCGTGCTCGACGGCCACCGCCCGGGCCGCACCGCGGGAGAGCGCCTCCAGCGCCAAGGCACCAGAACCGGCATACAGGTCGTAGACGCACAGCCCGCGCCAGGAGCTCAGACGGTGCTCCAGCGACGAGAACACGGCCTCGCGCACCCGGTCCGAGGTGGGACGGGTACCCCGTTCAGGGACGCGCAGGGTGCGGCCCTTGGCGGATCCGCTGATGATCCTCGTCATGCCTTGTCCACGTACTGCCGGGCCAGTTCCTCTTCGCGCCCGTCAATGGCCTGCGCCAATTCGGGATGGGTGGTGAGTGCAGGATCGACCTCGAAGATGTGGTCGACAGCGCGGGAAGCATCGGCGATGAGTTGCTGGTCGCGCAACACCGAGAGCAGTCGGAAGCCGGATTTGCCGCCACTTTGCAAGGTGCCGAGCACATCCCCCTCGCCGCGCTGCTCGAGATCGAGTTGCGCCAGGGTGAAGCCGTCGGTGGTGGAGGCGACGTCCGCGAGGCGCAGGCTGGAGGGGGCATCGGAGGGCTGGCGGGTGTGCAGGAAGCACAGGCCGGGCGCCGCGCCACGGCCCACCCGACCGCGCAACTGGTGCAACTGCGAGATGCCGAAACGATCGGCATCGAGGATGACCATGGTGGAGGCATTGGGCACATCGACGCCCACCTCGATGACGGTGGTGGCCACCAGCAGGTCGTAGCCGTCGTGGCCCGGAAGCGCGAAGCGGGCCATGACCTGCGCTTTCTCGTCGGCGGACATGCGTCCGTGCAGCAGGCCTATGCGCAGCCCCTGCAACTCCTCAGCCCGCAGTCGGTCCGCCACATCCAGCGCCGCCGCCGGCGCCAAGGAATCGTCCTGGTCCTCGCCGGGTTGGATGCGTGGGCACACCACATAGGCCTGGTGGCCCCGGGCCACCTCCTCACGCACCCGATCCCACATGCGCACTTCAAAGTGCGGCTTCTCAGCCGCCGCCACCACATGGGTGGCTATGGGTGCGCGCCCGGCTGGCAGTTCGCGCAGCGTGGAGACGTCGAGATCGCCGAAGACCGTGACCGCCGCCGTGCGCGGGATGGGCGTGGCCGTCATGACGAGCACATGCGGTGCGCTGCGGGCCTTGGCGCCGAGCACTGCCCGTTGCTCCACGCCGAAGCGATGCTGCTCGTCGATGACGATGAGCGCGAGGTCGTGGAATTCGATGCGTTCCTCGAGCAGGGCATGGGTGCCGATGATGATGCCGGCGCTGCCGTCCTTCATGGCAGCCATGGCCGCCCGCCGTTGCGCGGCGGAGGAGGAGCCGGTGAGCAGCACCACCTGCGTGCCTTCGGGGTCACCATCGAGTTCGCCGGCCCGGCCCAAGCGGCCGAGCATGGCCCGCAAGGTCAATTCGTGCTGCTGGGCAAGCACCTCAGTGGGCGCCAACAACACGCACTGGCCCTGGGCGTCGACCATGCTGAGCATGGCCCGCAAGGCCACGATGGTCTTGCCCGAGCCCACCTCGCCCTGCAGCAGGCGGTGCATCGGGTGCGGCTGCCGCAGGTCCTGCTCGATCTCCCTGCCCACCTCCAGCTGCCCTTGTGTGAGTTGGAAGGGCAGCTGTGCATCGAAGCGTGGGAGCAGGTTGCCCGTGGACACCCGTAGCGGTGCCACCTGCTGGGCGGCGAGCAGACGACGCCGGCGCATCACCGCAAGCAACAGGAAGGCCTCGTCCCAGGCCAGCCGTCGCTGTGCCGCCTGCCACTCCGCTGCCGTCTGTGGCAGGTGCAACTGGTGCAGCGCGTCGTTGATATCGAGCAGCGAGTGAGCGACGCGGGTCTGCGCGGGGATGATCTCGGGCAGCGGATCGAGCAGCCCCAGCACGTAGCGGATGGTCTTGGAGATGCGCCAGGACGGCAGTTTCGAGGTGGCGGGGTAGATGGGGATGACGGCGTTGGCGAAGGCCTCCACCGCCTCCGGATCCACGTCGTCGACCTCGTCGGCGAGCAGCACGCTCTCGGGATGGGAGAGCTGCAGGGTCTGGCGGAAGCGCGAGACCTTGCCGCTGAAAAGCCCCCAGCGACCCGGGCGCATGGCCTGCTCGCGCCACTTCTGGTTGAAGAAGGTGAGATGCAGCTGCGCCCGACCATCGCTCACCGTGACGTCGAGGATGCTGCCGCGACGCTGCCGCATGGGCCGAACCGAGACCTCGGTGATGCGGGCCATGACGGTGACGTGGCTGTCGATCTGCAGGCCCGTGAGATCGGTGAGTTCCCCGCGCTGGGCGTAGCGGCGCGGCGCATAAAGCAGCAGGTCGGCCACCGTGGTGAGGCCCAGGGAGGAGGCCAGCAGTTTGGCGGACTTGTCACCGATGACGGCTGGCAGGGCATCGCCCATCATCACCATGGCCCACCGTCCTTCAACACGGCGCCACCCTAATCCGCGGCACCGACCGAGCGCCGGAAACACGAGAGCCGCCCGACTGACGTCGGACGGCTCTCGGGAAGAGCACAGGGCCTAGGCGGCGCGGTTGACCTTGCCGGCCTTGAGGCACGACACGCAGACGTTCACGCGCTTGGGCGAGCCGTTCACGATGGCACGCACACGCTGGATGTTCGGCACCCAGCGGCGCTTGGTACGGATGTGCGAATGGCTGATCGAGTGGCCGTAGATCGGGCCCTTGCCACAAACGTCGCAGTGAGCAGCCACGTTCAACTCCTTGGATCAATGAGAATGCGCCGGAGGCGCGAGGGCTCAGGCTACCGGACTGACGGCGGTGGGCTCAAATCCGACCGTGGGCAGGCAACTGCCAGCCGTGGTCGACGGGGCCGATGCCGCCACCCAAGGCGAAACCGTGCTCGATGGCACCGGTGATGTAGGCCTTGGCCGCGCGGACCGCGTCGGGCACGGTGAGACCGCGACCGAGCTGGGCGGCAATGGCGGAGGCGGTGGTGCAACCGGTGCCATGGGTGTGGCGGTTGTCGAAGCGCGGGGCGCGCAGTTCCTCCACGTGATGGGGCCCGACCAGCACGTCAATGGCCTCTCCCGCCAGGTGGCCGCCCTTCACCAGCACCCACTGCGCACCCAGGTCGCGCAGGCGCTCCCCCGCGAGCTGCATGCCCCGAACATCGTGGGGCAGGCTGCCGGTGAGCATCTCCACCTCGGGCAGGTTGGGTGTGAGCACGGTGGCGAGCGGCAGCATGAGGTTGCGCAGCGCTGAGACGGCTTCGGCTGCGAGCAGGGAATCACCGTGCTTGCTGACCCCCACCGGATCGACCACGACGGGCATCCTCACGTCACGGAGCAAATCCGCCACGGTGGCCGCCAATTCGGGAGTGCCGAGCATTCCGGTCTTGATGGCATCCACGCCGATGTCGTCGACCACGCTGCGGAACTGCGCACGCACGGCCTCGTTGGGCAGCGGCCACACGCCCTGCACGCCGAGGCTGTTCTGCGCGGTGATGGCGGTGATCACGGACATGCCGTGGGTGCGCAGCGCCAGCATGGTCTTGAGGTCAGCCTGGATGCCGGCTCCCCCACCGCTGTCCGAGCCGGCAATGGTGAGGATGCGGGGAAGTGCGTCAGCCAAAGTGATCGTGTCCTTGCTTGCCTCGATGCGGTGTGCCGTCGACAAGCACCGCGTGTTCACCGCGCGGGAGGACGCGGCCGATGATCCGGAATAGCGGCTGGGGAACGTGCAGGGCCACGGGGCCCTGGGGGTGCCGGGGGAAGGTGGCGAGGATGGCATGGTCCTCACCACCCGTGAGCACGGCCTCCAGGGGATCGGCAGCCAGCTGTTCGGCAGCGAAACGCACCAACGCATCGGGCTGCAGCCCTGCGCTGTCGAGGTCGATCGTGACGGCGGAGGCGTCGGCGATGTGCCCGGCGTCGGCCAGCAGGCCATCGCTCACATCGATCATGGCGGTGGCCCCGGCTGCCCGACCAGCGGGGCCGGCAGCGTAGGGCGGCTGCGGATGACGGTAGGCGGAGAGCAGCGCCGGATCCACATCACGGCCCTGTTGCAACGCCAGCAGCCCCGTGGCCGACCAGCCCAGACGGCCGGCGACCGCCACCAGATCACCCACCTGTGCGCCACCGCGCGTGAGCGCTTCACCACCCGCGGGATCGCCGAGCACCGTCACCGAGACCACGATGGAGTCGCCGGCGGAGAGATCCCCGCCGATGACGCTGGCGCCCACCAGCGCGCATTCATCCTGCAGGCCGCGCGCAAGCTCGGTGAACCAGGGCGCGGGCGTCTGCCGCGGTGCTGCGACAGCGACGAGCAGGGCCCTGGGGTTGCAGCCCATGGCGGTGATGTCGGCGAAGTTCTGTGCGGCAGCTCGACGACCCAGCTCATAGGGCGTCGTCCAGTCCGGCCGGAAATGCACGCCCTCGACCAGGATGTCCGTGGAGGCGAGCACCGAGCCGTGACGCACCAGCAACTGCGCCGCATCGTCGCCCGGGCCCAACAGCACGTCGGGATGTTGCGAGAACTGGGCGGTGATCTCGCGGATGAGTTGGAACTCGTTCATGCGTCAGCGCAGGCCCGTGCCGCGTCGCAGCGCGTCGCTGATGAGGATGTCAATGAGTTCCGGGTAGGCCACTCCGCTTGCCGCC
>JAJXSV010000210.1 GCA_021784375.1 Actinomycetes bacterium
TCCGGCGCACGAGCGGAACGCCATCCTCCTGCGTGCCGCGCAACTCGCCGATGAGCGCACCGAAGCGATCGCGCACATCATCAGTTCGGAGAACGGCAAGAGCCTGCTGGAGGCCCGCGGGGAGGCAGGGAGGACCGGCGAGATCATCCGTCTCTCGGCCTACGAGGGCTCGCAGCTCTACGGCACCACGCTCCCCCTGGACGCCAACAAGGGCACCGGGCGCGAGAAACTCGGCTTCACGCTGCGCGAGCCCTGCGGAGTGGTCGTCGCGATCACCCCCTTCAACTACCCCGCACTGCTGGTGATGCACAAGATCGGGCCGGCACTGGCTGCCGGCAACGCCGTGGTGCTCAAGCCGGCGCGGGCCACACCACTCACCGCCATCGCCATCGCGCAGTGCTTCATGGATGCCGGACTCCCCGCTGGCGTGCTCAACGTGATCACCGGGGCGGGTGGTGCACTGGGCGATGCCCTGGTGGGCGATCCCCGCGTGCGCAAGGTCTCCTTCACCGGGTCCACCGCGACAGGAACGCACATCGCCTCCATCGCAGGCGTCAAGAAGCTCTCCCTCGAACTCGGCTCCTCCTGCCCGGTGGTGGTGCTGCCCGATTGCGATGTCGAGTACACGGCGAATGCCGTGGCCCTCGGGGGCTACATCAACGCGGGCCAGGTCTGCATCTCGGTGCAGCGGGTCATCGTGCACCGCGACATCGAGCGCGAGTTCCTCGATGCGCTGACGCCGCTCGTCCAGGCCATCCGCATCGGCGACCCACTGGCGGCGGAGACGAGGGTCGGCACCCTCATCAACGAGCGCGAGGCAGTGCGCGTCGAGGCGTCCATCAGGTCCGCGGTGGCCGAGGGCGCGCGGCTGGTCACCGGAGGTGCACGACGCGGCTGCCTCGTCGAGCCGGCCATCGTCGCCGGCGTCGAGCCGGATGCCGCCTTCGCCCAGGACGAGTTGTTCGGCCCGGCGATCTCGGTCACCACCGCCAGCGATTGGGACGAGGCCCTGCGCTTCGCCAACGCTTCGGCGTACGGCCTGGGCGCCGGTGTCTTCACCCGCGACATCGACAAGGCCATCCGCGCGGCGCGCGAGGTCGAGGCGGGCGTCGTGCACATCAATTGGACACCGCTGTGGCGTGCGGACCTCATGCCCTACGGCGGCCTCAAGGCGAGCGGCGTCGGCAAGGAGGGCGTTCGCTCAGCCATCGAGGAGATGACCGAAGTCAAGACCGTGATCCTCCACGGTCGGCCCTGGGAGAAGGCAGGACAATCATGACAAGCCCGAATTACGGCAGGACGGTACGGCTCACCGTCGCCCAGGCCCTGGTGAAGTACGTGGCCGCGCAGTACTCGGAGGCCGATGGCCGCCGGGTGCGGTTCGTGCCAGCGGCCCTGGGGATCTTCGGCCACGGGAACGTGGCCGGGCTCGGGCAGGCACTCGATCAGTACGCCGACCTGCTCCCCTTCGTCCAGGGCCGCAACGAACAGGAACTGGCGCACATCGGCTCCGCCTTCGCCAAGGCCAGCAAGCGCCACCAGACCCTGGCCATCACTGCCTCCATCGGCCCCGGCGCCATGAACCTGGTGACGGCGGCAGCACTCGCCACGGTGAATCGCCTGCCGCTCCTCCTGCTCCCCGGCGACATCTACGCCACCCGACGGCAGGGGCCGGTGCTCCAGCAACTGGAGCACGCCCAGAGCGGTGACGTCAGCGTCAACGATGCCTTCCGACCGGTCGCCAAGTACTTCGATCGCATCACCCGACCGGAGCAGTTGCTCACCGCGCTCCCGAACGCCTTCCGTGTGCTGGCGAACCCCGTCGACACCGGTGCCGTCGTCATCTCGCTGCCCCAGGACATCCAGTCGCACGCCTTCGACTTCCCGGAGGCGTTCTTCGCCGAACGCACCTGGCGCATCCGCCGGCCGATTCCGGACGCCACCGACATCGCGAGCATCGCGGATGCCATCCGCTCCGCCCGCAGGCCGCTGGTCATCGCCGGCGGAGGTGTCATCTACTCCGACGCGAGCGCCGCCCTTGAGGCCCTGGGCGATGGCACCGGCATCCCCGTCGCCGAGACCTTCGGGGGCAAGGGCGCCGTGCAGAGGCAAGCCGACTGGGCGGTCGACGGCATCGGGCCCGAGGGTTCACCGGGAACCAATCGCCTGGCTGCGCAGGCGGACCTGGTACTGCACATCGGCACCCGCCTCACCGACTTCGCAACCGCGTCCCAGTCGGTCTTCCAGAACCCGGACGTGCGCTTCGTGTCGATCAACGTCACCGAGGCCGACGGCATCAAGCAGGGCGCGCTGACGGTGGTCGCCGATGCGCGACTCGGCATCGAGGCGCTCACCGCGGCGCTGCGCGGACATCGCATCAGCCCCGAGTGGGCGTCGGAGGTGGCGAGCGAGCGGGCCGCCTGGGCCATCGCCCGCCGAGCCGCGCTCGATCCCGACGTGCTGTTCGACAAGACCACGCTCCCCGATTCCGAGATCACCGATGCAGTGCTCACACAGGGCCAGCTCATCGGCATCCTGCAGGAGCACGCCCGCGCCGGAGACACCATCATCACCGCCGCCGGGGGCCCACCCGGTGACCTGCAGAAGATGTGGGATGCGACGGGGGGCCGTCACTGCCACCTCGAATTCGGCTTCTCCTGCATGGGGTACGAGATCCCGGCTGCCATCGGCGTGCGCTTCGCCGACCCGGATCCCGCGCACCGGGTCATCAGCTTCCTCGGCGACGGCACCTTCATCATGGCGCCCACCGAGATCGTCACGGCAGCGCAGGAGCACCTCCCGGTCACCTATGTGGTGTCCGAGAACCACGGCTACCAGGTGATCCGAAGACTGCAGATGTGGCGCGTCGGCCACTCCTTCGGCAACGAGTTCCGCTACCGCACCGAGGGCCCCATCGTGTCGACCCCGGGGGCCACGACGGCCCGGCTCGAGGGCGACTACCTGAAGGTCGACCTGGTGAAGATCGCGGAGGGCCTGGGCGCCAAGGCATTCCGCCCGGTCACCGCGCACGAGGTGCGCACGGTGCTGGCGGAGACGCGGGACGCAGAGGGACCGGTCGTCATCGTGGTGCCCACGGTGCAGCACGCACTCCTGCCCGCCTCCGAGGTCTGGTGGGACGTCGCGCCGGCCGAGGTGTCCACGCAGGCGTGGATCGAGCCACTGCGGGCCGAGTACGAGCAGGGCCTGGCCACGCAGCGGTGGCACGGATGACCGGTCCGCTCCTTCGTGGCGGCTTCCTGCAGCGACTGGCGAACGGGCGGCCCTCCTTCGGCATGTTCCTCGGTCTGGCCACACCGATGGCGGCCGAGGTGGTGGCCCTGGCCGGGGCGGACTGGCTACTGCTCGACCTCGAGCACGGCGGCGCAGACGAGTCGCAGGTCGGGCCCACGGTCGTGGCGTCCGGCGCCTACGGCGTGCCCACCCTGGTACGCGTCGAATCGGACTCCCGCATCCGCATAGGCCGCGCGCTCGATGCCGGCGCTTCAGGCGTCATGGTGCCGCGCCTCGACAGCGCGGAGCAGGTGCGCGAGGTGGTGCGGCACATGGCCTATCCGCCGGACGGCGACCGCGGCGTGGCGACCTACAACCGTTCGGTGGCATGGGGCGCAGACGCAGCCGTGCTCGGCCAACCGCGCTCCGCCGCATGCATCATCCAGATCGAGACGCTGGCCGCCCTGGCCGCCGTCGCCGAGATCGCCGCCGTGCCGGGCGTGGACGTGCTGTTCGTGGGCCCACTCGACCTGAGCTTCGCGCTCGGAGTGCCCCGCGACTTCACCAACCCGATCTTCGTCGATGCCATCACGCGCGTGGTCGCGGCCGCGCTCGCACAGGGCCGCGTCGCCGGGATCCTCGCCGCCGATGCCGACGCCGCCGTGCGCTACGCGGGCATGGGCTTCGGGTTCATCGCCGTGGGCTCCGACTCCACGCTGCTTGCCGCTGCCACGCGGAACACGCTCAGCACCATCCGGGATCAAGTGAAGTAGGGATCATGACCAAGCGAACCATCGGCGTCGGCCTCATCAGCGTTGGCTGGATGGGCAAGGTGCACAGCAAGGCCTACCAGCTGCTGCCCAGTGTGTACCCGGAGCTCGGCGTCAGGCCGCGACTCGTGATCGCCGCCGACACCGCGGCCGATCGCGCGCAGTACGCCGTGGATGTGCTCGGCTACGAGCAGTTCACCCTCGATTACCACGAGGTCCTGAACCACCCCGACGTGGATGTGGTCTCGATCTGCGCGCCCAACTTCCTGCACATGGAGATGGGTGTGGCCGCCGCCAAGGCGGGCAAGGCCTTCTGGATCGAGAAGCCGGTCGGTCGCGGGGCGCACGAGACGGAGCAGGTGGCCGCCGCTGCGGCCACCGCCGGCGTCTGCACCAGCATCGGCTTCAACTACCGCAACCCCCCAGCCGTCGAGCACGCGAAGGAGCTCATCGCCCGCGGCGCCTTGGGACGCATCACGAACGTGCGCGGCACCTTCTTCGCTGACTACTCCTCGGAGCCCATGGGTGCCCTGTCCTGGCGCTTCAAGCGCGACCTGGCGGGCAGCGGCGTCCTCGGCGACCTCATGGGCCACCTGGTCGACCTCATGCAGTACCTCCTCGGTCCCATCGCCGAGGTGAGTGGCATGACGAAGACCATCTACACGCAGCGCCCGATCCTGCAGATGGGCTCGGGCACCCACTTCGATGTCATCGAGGGCGGCGAGATGGGTGCGGTCGAGAACGAGGACTACGCAGGCG
>JAJXSV010000211.1 GCA_021784375.1 Actinomycetes bacterium
TGGGCCACGTGCGCATGATGGCTGCCGTGCAGCCCTTCCTCTCCGGCGCCATCTCCAAGACGGTGAACATGCCGGAGACGGCCACCGTCGAGGAGGTCGAGGAGATCTACTTCCAGTCCTGGAAGGTGGGTGTCAAGGCGCTGGCCATCTACCGCGACAACTGCAAGGTCGGGCAGCCGCTCTCCGATGCCAAGGCCAAGCCGGCCGCGGAGTCGGTGGTTGCTGAGGCTGTCACCAAGATCGAGTACCGCCCGGTGCGCAACCGCATGCCCAAGCGTCGTGCCTCGCAGACGGTCTCCTTCTCCGTCGGCGGTGCCGAGGGCTACATGACGGCCGGCTCCTACGACGACGGCACGCTGGGCGAGGTCTTCCTCAAGCTGGGCAAGCAGGGTTCCACTCTGGCCGGCGTCATGGATGCCTTCTCCATCGCCATCTCCATCGCCCTGCAGTACGGGGTCCCGCTGGAGGCCTTCGTCTCCAAGTTCACCAACATGCGCTTCGAGCCCGCCGGCCTCACGGACGATGCCGATATCCGCATGGCCCAGTCGGTGATGGATTACATCTTCCGTCGTCTGGCGCTGGACTACCTCGACTACGACAAGCGTGCGGCGCTCGGCATCTTCACCGCGCAGGAGCGCGCGGCGCAGGTGGCCGGCTACGACACCACGCCGGCCTCCACACCCGATGTGGTGGAAGCCGTGGTGGAGACGCTCTCGCAGTCCGCACCCATCACATCCGCAGTCGCGGCTGCGGTGTCGGTGGAGCCCTCGCAGGCACACTCCTCAGCCGAGCTGATGGAGAACCTCATGGGCAAGACGCATGACGCACCGCTCTGCCTCACCTGCGGCATCAAGATGCGCCCCGCCGGTGCCTGCTACGCCTGCGAAGGCTGCGGTGCCACCAGCGGCTGCAGCTGATGTAGAGCGTTGTATAGCAGTCATCACGCGTAATTCAAGGCTGAGGGTTCCGATCCACTGGGTCGGAACCCTCAGTGGTTCATTCAGAGAAGTCGATCCGAGCAAAGCTAGAGTGCTTCAGGATTGGAGCCGAGATGTCGTACTTGAACAAGGCGGAGAATCGCTGGAGCGAGAGACGCAAGACCGTCGGAGGCGCTCCTGGCGCGAGTCAGCAAATGAGTCATGTCCAACTGTCCGTCCAGGAAGCCATCGCGGCACCTAGCAATGCGATCTGGCAATTCATCCAGAGCGACGATGCGCCGGCGATCACCTCAGAGGGCACGCTCGCCGCCGTCAACTTGCCAGGGACGCCCGTTGACGAGGTGGGCCAGCGAGTCGTGCAAGTGCAGCGGATGGCGAACGGCATCATCATCGGGTTTGTCAGCGAGCTGGTTGAGTTTCAGCCCGGCCGACGCACGGTATGGCGCCTCTTGTCCGCTGTCGAAGAGCATCTGACCACGACAGAGCTACTTCCGGTGAACAACGCCGTGACCGTGCTACGCGTGAGCGTGAGTACTTGCGCCAAAACGGCAGCAAGCAAGGCCCTGATTGACGAGTGGCAATCGATGCTCAAGGTGTATGTGCAGCGGGTTCGTGAGGTCGTGGAGACGACCATCGCATCCGATTCTGGCGGCCAGACACTGGCAAAGGAGAACAACGATTCGTGACGATCCAGCCGGCGGGCAGCCCATCGAGATCGCATGAGTTCTTCGCCGTGTGTGGGGTTTCTGGGCGTGGAACCATGGAGTGCTGACGCGTTGGCGCGTAGGCTCCACAAGACGGCCGAGTAATCGATCGCGGCGAGCTCGGCAGAGGTACGCGTCGATTCGTCACCGGTGCATTTGAATCAGGGGGGACGATGGCACCACGGGGGAAGAAGCCGACGGCCAACGCCAGCCTTGAGGCAACGCTGTGGGAGTCGGCAGACAAGCTCCGCTCGAAGATGGACGCTGCCGAGTACAAGCATGTGGTCCTTGGTCTCATCTTCCTCAAGTACGTCTCCGACGTGTTCGAACGTCGCCGCAGTGAGTTGGCTGCGGCCGCCGAGGACCCATCTTCGGAGTACTTCATGCCGACTGAGGCCGCCAAGCGTGCGGTGCTCGAGTCACGTGATGAGTACACGTCCGCTGGCGTGTTCTGGATTCCAGACGGCCACCGGTGGACAGACCTTCGCAGCAAGGCCAAGCAGACGAACATCGGTGAACTCATCGACGCTGCGATGGACGCCATCGAGAAGGAAAACCCGACCCTGCGCGGTGTCCTGCCCAAGAACTACGCCCGCAAGGAACTCACCCCGGCCACGCTCGGCGGGCTCATCGATACGTTCTCCCGGAAGGACCTGGCCGCACAAGAGCACGAGAACTTGGACGTTCTCGGCCGCGTGTTCGAGTACTTCCTGTCCCGCTTCGCCTCATCTGAGGGCAAGCTCGGTGGCGAGTTCTACACCCCACGCCATGTGGTGCAACTCCTGGTGGAGATGCTCGAACCGTTCTCGGGCCGTGTCTATGACCCGGCAATGGGGTCGGGTGGCATGTTCGTGCAGGCCGACAAGTTCGTCCGTGCGCACGGTGGTGTCCGCGATGACATTTCCGTGTACGGGCAGGAGATGAACCCGACCACGTGGCGTCTGGCGAAAATGAACCTGGCACTGCGCGGCATCGAAGCCAACCTTGGCCCGCAATGGGGTGACTCGTTCCTCGACGATCTGCACCCGGACCTTCGTGCCGACTTCATCATCGCCAACCCGCCGTTCAACATCTCCGACTGGGGTGGCGAGCAGCTACGCACGGACGTGCGCTGGAAGTACGGGGTGCCGCCAGTTGGCAATGCGAACTACGCGTGGATACAGCACATGCTCCACCACCTGGCACCCACCGGAACCATGGCGACGGTTCTGGCGAACGGCTCGCTGTCGACGCAGACATCGGGTGAGGGCGAGATCCGTAAGGCACTGGTCGATGCCGACCTGGTCGAATGCATCGTGGCCTTGCCCAGCCAACTGTTCTTCACTACGCAGATCCCGGTGTGTCTGTGGTTCTTGACGAAGGACAAGTCGAGCAGGGCTGTGAAGTCGGAGCGTCCGCATCGTGACCGTGCCGGTGAGGTGCTGTTCATTGATGCCCGCAAGCTCGGCCACATGGCGTCACGTACGCAGCGCGCGTTCTCGGATGAAGACATTGCGAAGGTAGCTGGCGCGTTCCATGCCTGGCGTGGCGAACCGGAGACGGGCGCGTACGCAGATGTTGCCGGCTTCTGTGCGAGCGTGTCGATGGATGTCATTGCCGGTAATGACTTTGTGTTGACGCTGGGCCGCTACGTCGGCGCCGAAGAGGTCGAGGACGACGGTGAACCGATCGATAAGAAGATTGAGCGTCTCCGCAAGGCCGTGCTCGACGGGTTCGCGGAGCGCTCCGAACTGCAGAAGCGCGTCGAGGCGGCGCTGGCTGGTCTGACGGTAGGCGACGATGCCTAAGGGGTGGGACACGCTGTCGTTGGATGAGCTTGCTGATCTTTATGACGGCCCACATGCAACTCCCACCAAGACGGACGCGGGACCTTGGTACCTCAGCATCTCGTCACTCGATAACGGCCGCTTCGACTTGGGGCGCTCGGCGCACCTATCGGAGACGCAGTTTCGGGGCTGGACTCGACGAGTGCAACCGTGTCGCGGAGACACCCTCTTTTCTTATGAGACACGCGTCGGAGAGGCTGCCTACTGGAACTCTGACGAACCGGCCGCTCTCGGTCGCCGTATGGGGCTATTGCGAGCGAAGGACGGTGTCTGTGCCCGCTTCCTTACCTACGCCTTCCTGGGCCCGCAGTTTCAGGAGGTGATTCGTGCGAACACAGTGCATGGCGCCACGGTTGAACGGCTACTCATCGCGGACATGCCCAGCTGGCGGATTTCCATTCCGCGACTGGACGAGCAGCAGCGCATCGCTGAGGTGTTGGGTTCGCTGGACGACCTCATCGAAGCGAATGATGCCCAGGCCGCTCGGGCCGAGGCGCTCGCTGCGGCGATCTTTGAGCGCGCTGCCTTTGACATCGAAGGCGCTGACGGCGAAACGCTGTCGAGCGCTCTGGACGTGAACCCGGTGCGCCCTCGCCCCGCGGCCGAGGCGCCGTACGTAGACATGGCGGCACTCTCGACTACCTCCGCGCGCATCACCGCAATCGCGCGTCGCGCTCCCGTTGGCGGCGCGCGCTTCGTCAATGGTGACACGCTGATGGCACGCATCACTCCTTGCTTGGAGAACGGGAAGATCGCGTTCGTAGACCAGCTGCCAGATGGGGAAGTCGCGGTCGGGTCTACCGAGTTCCTCGTTTTGCGGCCGCGCGAACCACTGACGCCGGAGTGGGCCTACTGCCTCGCTCGTAGCCCTCGCTTTCGTGACTACACAGTGCAGCGCATGTCGGGGTCGTCGGGACGTCAGAGAGCTTCGGCAGCCGATGTGGCGGCCTACCCAATTCGCAAGCCGAACGAGAGCGAAGCGCGAGCATTCAACGAGCTCGTATCCCCGCTATTCGCCGCAATGAAGCAGATGGGAGACGAGGCGGACCAGCTTCGTGCTACGCGTCATGCCTTGCTTCCGTTGCTGATGTCGGGGAAGGTGCGTGCGGGGGAGGTTGCCGCATGAGCGTGATGTTGGAAGCCGCGCTGGAGCAGCTCGTGCTCGACAGTCTCACCGAGCTCGGCTGGACGTGCATATTCGGTCCAAACATTGCACCGGCTGAGCCGGCAGCGGAACGTACCGACTACCGCGAAGTCGTGTTGTT
>JAJXSV010000212.1 GCA_021784375.1 Actinomycetes bacterium
GAATCATCGATCAGGGCGTCACGTTGCACAGTTCCAGCACGGTCGTGAATGGCGCACTGCTGCTGGCCCTGCTGGGCCTGCTGGACGTCATGATCGGCCTCACCGGACGTTGGCTCTTCGCCCGCATCGGTGAAGGCCTGATCTACGACCTCCGCACCGAGGTCTTCGACCATGTGCAACGGCAATCCGTAGCCTTCTTCACCCGCACCCAGACCGGCGCCCTGGTCTCGCGACTCAACGGAGACGTGATGGGAGCGCAGCAGGCCTTCACCTCCACGCTCAACGGCGTCATCGGCAATGTGGTGTCACTGGTGGCGATCCTCATCGCCATGTTCGCGCTGTCGTGGCGGATCACCTTGATGTCCTTGGCCCTGGTGCCGCTGTTCCTCTTCCCGGCACGCTGGATCGGCGGGCGCATCGCATCGCTCACCCGTGATCAGTTCAATCTCAACGCCGAGATGAGCACCACCATGACCGAGCGTTTCAATGTCGCAGGAGCCATGCTGGTCAAGCTCTACGGCCACGCGCCCAGCGAGACCACCGCCTTCGCCGCCAAGGCGGCCCGCGTTCGCGACACCGGCGTGCGCATCGCCGTCTCCAACCGCGTCTTCTTCAGCGCCCTCACCCTGGTGGCCTCCATCGCCACAGCGCTGGCCTACGGCTTCGGCGGCACGGCAGCGATCGCCGGCACCCTCTCGGTGGGCACCCTGCTGGCACTGGTGGCCCTGCTCGGTCGCCTCTACGGTCCACTCACGGCGCTGGCCAACGTGCGCGTTGACGTCATGACTGCGCTCGTCTCCTTTGAGCGTGTGTTCGAAGTGCTGGACCTGCCCTCCCTCGTGCAGGATCCACCCTCGCCACGGCCACTGCCTTCGGGATCGCTGGATATCGAGTTCGATCACGTGACTTTCCGCTACCCGCAGGCCTCGGAGGTGTCGCTGGCCTCGCTGGAGGCCATCGCCAGGCAGGACACCATGGCCGAGCACACGGAAGTGCTGCACGACATCACCTTCTCCGTGGCACCGGGCGCGATGGTTGCGCTGGTGGGACCATCCGGCGCCGGCAAGTCCACCGCCGCCTCGCTGCTGCCGCGCCTGTACGACGTCTCCGAGGGCGCCATTCGGGTTGGTGGAATCGATGTCCGCGATCTGGCACAGCAGGAGCTCCGTGATTGCATCGGCGTGGTGAGCCAGGACGCACATCTCTTCCACGACACCATCCGCACCAACCTGCTCTATGCGCGACCGGATGCAACCGACGACGAGTTGCATGCCGCGCTCGAGCAGGCGCAACTCCGCGACTTCATCGGCAACCTCACCAATGGCCTCGACACTGTGGTGGGGGATCGCGGGCACCGTCTCAGCGGCGGTGAGAAGCAGCGCATGGCCATTGCCCGCGTGTTCCTGAAGCAGCCACGCATCATCATTCTGGACGAGGCCACCGCACATCTGGACTCGGAGTCGGAAGTGGCGGTGCAGCGCGCTCTCGCCCTTGCGCTGGAAGGCCGAACCGCCCTCGTCATCGCGCACCGACTGTCCACCATCCGCGACGCCGACACCATCGTTGTCATAGCCGACGGCCGCGTCGTGGACACGGGCACGCACACCGACCTGCTGCAACGAGGTGGTCTGTACGCGGACCTCTACAACACGCAGTTCTCGGGGGAGAGCACAGCCCACTGAGGCCTAGCGGTTGTCCTCCGCCTGGGCCCCGCCTTCCCTGTCCATGCGCAACTCGCTGCGGAATACGCGTACGTACACGATGATGGCAGTGAGACCGATCAGGATCCACTGCACGAAGTAGCTCACGTGCGGTCCGCTCGTGAGCTCCGGCCAGGGCAGTGCCACCAAACCAGCCGGCACCGGATCCAACAGTTCGAAGAGCGCCTCCACATGCGGCCGGTGGCCCGCGAGCAGGGCTGGGTCGATGCGGTTGAGCTGGCCCGGGGGCAGGTCGGAGGCACCCAGCGGGCCGTCACCTTCCACCGGTCGCACACGCAGCGTGATGGTCTGCGGGCCGGTTGGAGCGGCTGGCACATGGCCCAGGGAAGCGGGGGCCACCCAACCCCGCATCACATACAGCAGTCGGCCATCGACGTCCTGGAACGGCGTCATGACCGTGAATCCCACCTCGCTGTCCACCACCTGCTTGCGCACCAGGACCTGCTCGGCCGGCAACCATTGCCCGCGAGCCGTCACGCGTCGCCAGTCAGCGCTTTCGTGATAGCCCTGATCCAGCAAGCGCTGCCACGGCACGGGATCGGCCTGCTCCGAGGCCACGATGGCGGCATTCATGGCATCCCGTTCCAAGTGACGGTTCCACTGCCAACGGGCCGCGATCACGCTCAGCGGCAGCACCACAATCAGCGCCACGGTGAGGCTGCTCAGCCGTCTCCTGGTACCGCGATCCACGCCCGCAGCCTACGTGCGCCTACCCTGTTCCCATGGAGGAGCCCCGCATCTACTCCGTCACCAACGCCCAACAGCCGCTGAGCGTGGACCAGGCCTGGCGCTACAAGCGCTACCTGATCTCCATGTCTGTGCGTATCGCCTGCTTCGTGGCCTGCATCATCGCTTCCGGGTGGCTGCGCTGGACCTTCTTCGTCGCAGCACTCGTGCTGCCCTGGTTTGCCGTGGTGATCGCCAACGCCGGACGGGAGAACGCCGCGGGCGCCGCGGACTCCATCCAGCAAAGCCCCTGGGAGATCGAGCAGTAGCGTCACCGAGTGCGCGTCCGATGGACGGCTACGCACAGGTAACGGATACGGTTTGCCAGAATCGGAGGGGCCATGGGACGGGTTGTGCTGGTCACGGGCGGCAATCGCGGCATCGGTGCGGCCATAGCCGAAGCCTTCGTGGCCAACGGTGACACCGTGGCAGTGGCCTCCCGTTCCGGCGAGGCGCCAGCCGGTTGCGTGGGCTTCGTGTGCGATGTCGCGGATACACAAAGCGTGGATGCCTGTTTCGATGCGGTTGAGCAACGGCTGGGGCCGGTGGAAATCGCGGTGGCCAATGCCGGCATCACCCGTGACGGGCTCATCATGCGCATGTCCGACGACGACATCGACGCCGTCCTCAACACCAATCTCTTCGGCGCTCTACGCATCGCCCGCCGCGCCAGCAAGGCCATGCTGCGACTCAAGCGCGGACGCATCATCTTCATCGGCAGCGTGGTGGGCCTGCTCGGGTCCGCAGGCCAGAGCAACTATTCCGCGGCCAAGGCCGGATTGGTCGGCATCGCCCGCTCGCTGGCCCGTGAAGTCGGTGCTCGTGGCATCACCGTCAATGTCATAGCCCCGGGTTTCGTCGAGACCGACATGACTGCGGACCTGACGGCGGAACGGCGTGCTGCCATTGTGGCCAACGTTCCGCTCGGTCGCTACGCACAGCCGCGTGAGGTCGCGGACGTCACCGTCTTTCTGGCATCCGAGGGTGCCGCGTACATCACTGGAGCCGTGATCCCCGTCGACGGTGGACTCGGCATGGGGCACTGAGGAGTCGACATGGGAATCATGCAAGGCAAGAACATTCTCGTCACCGGCGTGCTGACGCCGGATTCCATCGCCTTCGATGTGGCCAGGCTGGTGCAGGAGGAGGGCGGCAATGTGGTGCTCACCTCCTTCGGCCGCACCATGTCGCTCACCGCGCGTACCTCCAAGCGCCTGCCCACGGAAGCGCCCATCGTTGAGCTCGACGTCACCAATGACGAGCACCTCGCTGCACTGGCGGAGAGTGTGCGCCAGCATGTGCCGACGCTCGATGGCGTGCTGCACTCCGTTGCCTTCGCCCCGCAGGATGCCCTGGGCGGCAATTTCCTCAACACGCCATGGGAGTCGGTGAGCACGGCAGTGCACATCTCCGCCTACTCGCTCAAGGCCCTGGCCATGGCGGCACTGCCGCTCATCACCAATGGTGGTTCCATTGTCGGGCTCACCTTCGATGCCACGACGGCCTGGCCGGTCTACGACTGGATGGGTGTGGCCAAGGCGGCCTTCGAATCCACCAACCGCTACCTGGCGCGCGATCTCGGCTCGCGCAACATCCGCTGCAACCTGGTGGCAGCCGGCCCCCTTGGCAGCATGGCCGCCAAGTCCATTCCAGGCTTCGAATCGATCGTGAACGTGTGGAGCACCCGTGCTCCGGTGGGTTGGGAATTCGAGGACACCGAGCCCGCGGCTCGTGCCTGCGTGGCGCTGATGAGCGACTGGTTCCCCAAGACCACGGGCGAGATCGTGCATGTCGACGGCGGCGTGCACGCCCTTGCCGGCTGAACTCGGGGCCAAGTCCTGATGCCGGCGCCAGCCGTCGGCATCAGCCGAAGTGCAACGCGATCTCGTCCAGCACCAGTCGCAGATCACGCACGTTGATGGCGCGGTCGGCCGCTTCCTGCACCACCGGTTTGGCACAGAAGGCGATGCCCAACTCGGCCTCGCGCATCATGTCGAGATCGTTGGCGCCGTCTCCAACCGCCACCGTGCGGCTCAGCGGAATGCCGTGCAGTTGGGCGAATTCGCGCAACATGCGTGCCTTGACTGCACGGTCGACGATCTCGCCCTGCACCCGTCCGGTGAGTAGACCATCGATGATTTCCAGCGTGTTCGCGCGATAGTGGTCGGCGTCAACGGCGCGCGCGATGCCATCCACTACGACGTCGAAGCCGCCTGAAACCAGCGCCACCAGGTGACCGGCGGCGTGCAGCTCGTGCACCAGTTCTGCCGC